>NZ_JBHYTK010000030.1:0-516 GCF_042749255.1 Streptomyces sp. NPDC059524
ACTTAGATGATCTGCGGAAGATGTGTGCGGGTCGGTTGTTGTTCCGGGGGCGTTGAGCGCACACGTAGGGGCCGGGTTTGGCGCCCGGCCCCTCCTTGTGGGCTTGCTGCGGGGTCAGCTCGCGTGGCTGTCCAGCGGCGACACGATGGTGGCGTGGGAGTCCTGCGGGGCGGTGGTCGCGTGCTGGTCGGCCATCGCCGGGGCCGCGGCGCCGGCGGCGACGCCCGCGACCATCGCGGCGGTGACGAGGATCTTCTTGGCGCGAGTCATTCCAACTCCCTGAGGAAGAGGCGGTCTTCGTACGCCTGCGACGCTAGTGACTGAGGGGGTGCTTGTTCGAGTGACTCGAACGGTTTCCGTCAATCAATGGCCGGATCGGCGGAAGTCCTGGACACGCCTCGGGGGGCGGGGGGGCCCCCCCCCGCCCCCCCCGCCGCGGCCCCGGGGGGGTTCGCGGGGGTTTACGCATGGCCCGCTGGGTGGTTGTGGAGCTGGTGGTTTTGGGCGCCCCCCACC
>NZ_JBHYTK010000030.1:526-14423 GCF_042749255.1 Streptomyces sp. NPDC059524
CCCAGCCTCCCCTTCTGGTGGGGCTGGTTTTGTTTTTTCCGACACACTACTGGGGGGGTGGGGGCTGCCCGCGTGCCCCCGCGGGGGGGGCGGGGGCCCCCCCGCGGCCCCCCGGCGGCCGATCCCCGTGCGAGGAAAGCGTGTTAGACCTCTTCGCCGGATGCGTGGTTGTCCAGAGGCTTGATGTCGCCGCCCGACGCGTGGTTGTCCAGCGTGGTGATGTCCCCGCCCGACGCGTGGTTGTCCAGGGGGGCCACAGTGGTGGACTCCTCGACGTCGGACGCGTGGTTGTCCTGCGGCTTTATGTCTCCGGCGGACTTCTTCGCGGCGGTCATGTACATCAACTCCTGAAGTTCTGCGAGTGCGTAGCGTGAAAAAGGGCGCCCGCCCGGCAACTCCCCCGTTGGTCGCAGGACGGGCGCCCTGAGGCCGCTCACGATAGTGCGGCAGCCTCGTTCGCGATCCGTCTGCCCCCCGACGCGACGGATCGGTGTAGGTAAGAGTGCCGAGCGGCGATAAACGAACGATGAACGTGGGCGATGTCGGGCTCAGGCGGCCATCGGCGAGAGCAATTGACGCATCTCGCCCGCCTCGTCCGAACCTAGGCGTTCGTAGATGGCGAGTGCTTCCTGCCAGCACGCGCGAGCGCGGTCGATCTGCCCCATTGCGGCCAGGGCCTTGCCCAGAACGGTCAGGACGGTTCCTCGTCGCCACTCGCCTCCGATGCCGCGCAGGGCGATGGCCTGCTCGGCATGGCTGGCGGCCAGAGGCGCGCGCCCGGCGGCCAGATGGGCCTCGGCGATGCGGAAGTGGGTGACGCCCTCCCAGAGGGGCTGGCGATTCTCGTGAAAGAGAGCCAGGGCCTCCGTCAGTTGGTTCAGGGCCTCCGTGAACTTCCCCGCGCGAGTCAGAGCCATGCCCAGGGCATAGCGTCCGTTCGCGAGCCGGAGGGTCAGTCCCATGCGGTCGTAGACGTCGATTCCCTGTTGTGCGAGTTCGATCGCGCTGGAGAGACGGCCCATCGCCAGGTGGATACGGGAGAGATTGCAGCGGGCGCTTGCCTCGCCCACGGCGTTGCCATCGGCGCGGAAGTTGCTGATCGCCTGCTCCAGGTAGGACTCGCCGTCGGCGTGCCGGTTCTGGTAGATGGCGATGATTCCCCGGTCGTTGGCCGCCCAGCAATTGGGAAGCATGTCTCCGGCCTCGTCCGCGCGTTGCATGGCCAGCCGGGCTTCCTCCTCGGCCTCATCGAATCGTCCGGCAATGAGGAGAACGTTCGTCAGTGTGGTCCGGGCGCGAGCCTCCGCCCGGATGTCCTCACTGCCACGAGCCGCGTCCCTCACGGCTGTTGCGGCGATTTCATAGGCACGCGAGTTGGCTCCGGATTCAGCAAGATCCTTGGCAGCCCACAAGAGGTCGACCGATCGCCGCAGGCGAGGGCCGTCCGCAGACTGGCGAACGCAGGCGATCAGGCAGTTGGCCTCGGCGTAGAGCCAGTCCTGGGCCTCGCGTGAGCCCGCAAAGCTGATGCCTGGGTGGCTGGTCGGCTCCAGGTGATCCACCAGGCGATCCCCGGGACGCTCGATCGCGTACACCCCCGCCGCCGTCGCCAGATAGAAGTCCAGGAGGCGGGACATCGCCGCCTCCCGCTCCTCCGGCGGCAGCTCGTCCCGCTCCGCGCACGCGCGCGCGTAGAGGCGGACCAGGTCGTGGTAGCGGTAGCGGCCGGGCGCCGCCGACTCCAGGAGGGACGTGTCGACCAGGGACTCCAGGAGGTCCTCGGTCTCGTCCTGGTCCAGGTTCAGGGCCGCTGCCGCCGCCGCCAGCGAGATGTCGGGGCCGTCGGCGAGGCCCAGGAGGCGGAAGGCTCGGGCCTGGGGCGGCTCCAACTGGCCGTAGCCGAGTTCGAAGGTGGCCTTGACCGCCAGGTCGCCGGCCTGGAGCTCGTCCAGACGCCGGCGCTCGTCCGCGAGCTTCGCCGCGAGGACCGAGACCGTCCAGGTGCGGCGGGCCGCCAGGCGGGAGGCGGCGATACGGATCGCGAGGGGGAGGAAGCCGCAGGCCGCGACGACGTCGAGGGCCGCCTCGCGCTCCGAGGCGACGCGCTCCTCGCCGACTATGCGGGTGAAGAGAAGCAGCGCCTCCTCGGGGGACATCACGTCCAGGTCGACGAGGTGGGCTCCCGCCAGGTCGACCATGCGGACCCGGCCCGTGATGAGCGCGGCGCAGCCTTCCGTGCCCGGGAGGAGGGGCCTGACCTGGGCCGCGTCTCGCGCGTTGTCCAGCAGCACCAGGACGCGGCGGCCGTCCAGCGTCGAGCGGTACAGCGCCGCGCGTTCCTCCAGGGTGTCCGGGATCGCCGAGTCCGCCGTGCCGAGGGCGCGCAGGAACGAGCCGAGGACCGTCTCCGGTTCCGCCGCGCGGGCCCCGGCCCCCTGAAGGTCCACGTAGAGCTGGCCGTCGGGGAACGCCGCGCGGGAGGCGTGGGCCACGTGCACGGCGAGCGTCGTCTTGCCCACGCCGCCGATGCCCGCGACCGCCGAGACGGCCATGACGGAGCCCGTGCCCGTCTCGGAGTGCGCGGAGGACAGGACCTCGCTGAGTTCGTCGACGAAGGAGGCGCGGCCGGTGAAGTCGGGGACCGTCGCCGGGAGCTGGGCCGGGCGGACCGGTGTCGCGGCCGGTTCCGCCGCGGGGGCGGAGGGCTCGGCGAGGGACGGGTCCGCGTTGAGGATGCGCTGCTGGAGTTCGGCGAGGCCCGGGCGGGGGTCGACGCCCAGTTCGTCGGCGAGGAGGCGGCGCGTGTCCGCGTACACCGCGAGGGCCTCGGCCTGCCGCCCGGAGCGGTACAGGGCGAGCATGAGGAGTTCGCGGAGGCGCTCGCGGAGGGGATGGGCGGCGGTGAGGGCCGTCAACTCCGAGACGGCCTCGGCGTGGCAGCCCTGTTCGAGGTCCATGTCGAGGCGGGCTTCGAGGAGTTGGAGGCGCCACTCCTCGAGGCGGGTGCGCTGGGTCTCGGCGTAGGGGCCCGGGACGTTCGCGAGGGGCTCGCCGTCCCACAGGCCCAGCGCCTTGTTGAGCAGGGCGCGGGCCTGGCAGAGGTCGCCCGCGTGCCGGGCCTTCTCCGCGTCGGTCCACAGGGACTCGGCGGCGGTGAGGTCGAGCGCGTCGCCGTCGAGGGAACGGATCGCGTAGCCGCCGGACTCGCTGACCAGGACGCCGGGGTCGAGGATCTTGCGGATCCGGGAGGCGTACGTACGGAGCGCGGCGAGGGCCTGCTGCGGGGACTCGTCGCCCCAGACGGCGTCGATGAGTTCGCCGGCGGTCGCGGTCCGGCCCTCGCGGAGCAGGAGCGCGGCCAGCAGGGCGCGCTGCTGCGGGGAGCCCGTGGCGAGCTGCTCGCCGCCGCGCCAGGCCCGTACGGGTCCGAGCACGCTGAAGCGGAGCAGGTCGGAGACCGGCGCCGGGTCCGCCGCCACCTCGGCGGACGAGGTGTCACCGGGTGTGCCGGACCGCCGCTGCTCCGGTACCCGCGGTACACCGTCCATCGTCGCCGACCCCCTGCCGCCGCACCAGCCCCGTTACATCTGCCGTTCGTGCCGTCCAGTCGGCGCGCCGTGTCGGCGGCGTCGCGGACGACCCCGCCAGTTTGCCTTGTTCATGACCGTTACGTCAGCAGTGGGCGGCAGTCACCACAGACATCTCACGCATGTGAGCCCAGAACCGATAGCTGACGGATCGTCAGATCGGCGCTACCGTGAGCCCATGGAGACCTCGGAGAGCGCAATCGCCCAGAACGACCGGATACCCACCGACTTCCCGCTCATCATCTCCGTCGACGACCACACGGTGGAACCGCCGACCGTCTGGTCCGACCGGCTTCCGAAGAAGTACGCCGACGTCGGACCCCGTATCGTCCGCGCCCCGCTCAAGGAGATGACCTTCCTGGGCGGAAAGTTCGCGCCGGTCATGGGCGCGCCCGGGGACGACGGGCCCATCGGGGACTGGTGGGTCTACGAGGACCTGCACCGGCCGCTCACCCGGCTCGACACCGCCGTCGGCTACGACCGCGACGAGATCAAGCTCGAGGTCATCACCTACGAGCAGATGCGGCCCGGGTCGTTCAGCGTGCCCGAGCGGCTCGCGGACATGGACGTCAACCACGTGCAGTCCGCCCTGTGTTTCCCGACCTTCCCCCGCTTCTGCGGGCAGACGTTCACCGAGGCCTCCGACCGGGAGCTCGGGCTGCTCGGGGTGCGGGCCTACAACGACTGGATGGTCGAGGAGTGGTGCGGGCCCGACGCCCGCGGGCGGCTCATCCCGCTCACCCTCGTGCCGCTGTGGGACGCGGAGCTGGCGGCCGCGGAGGTGCGGCGCAATGCCGCTCGCGGGGTGCGGGCCGTCGCGTTCTCCGAGATTCCGCCGCACCTGGGGCTGCCGTCCATCCATGGTGACGAGTGGGACCCGTTCCTCGCGGCGTGCGACGAGACCGGGACCGTCATCGCCATGCACATCGGGTCCAGCAGTCGGATGCCGTCCACGTCGGCGGACGCGCCGCCGGCCGTCGGGTCCACCATCACCTTCGCCAACTGCTGCTTCTCGATGGTCGACTGGCTGATGAGCGGCAAGTTCGAGCGCTTCCCGAACCTCAAGATCATGTACGCCGAGGGGCAGATCGGGTGGATCCCGTACATCCTCGAGCGGGCCGATGTGGTGTGGGAGGAGAACCGGGGGTGGGGCGGGGTCGCGGACAAGGTCCGCAAGCGGCCCAGCGAGTACTTCGCCGAGCATGTCTTCGGGTGCTTCTTCGACGACGCGTTCGGGTTGAAGAACCTCGACGCGATCGGGCTGGAGAACGTGCTCTACGAGACGGATTATCCGCACTCCGACTCGACCTGGCCCAAGTCGAAGGAGGTCGGGGAGGCGCAGATGGGGCATCTGGAGGCGGATGTCGTCGAGCGGATCGTTCGGGGCAACGCGATTGATCTGCTGGGGCTGAGTCCGGAGGGGCTCTGGGTTCCTTAGGGCTACGCGCCGTTGCGGGTAGAGGTTTCATCGCCGGGTGCGCGTCCGTCGTGGCTGGTCGCGCAGTTCCCCGCGCCCCTGAGAAGCGCACTTCGTGCGCCCCCGGCGGCGCGCCGTTGCGGGTTGCTGAGCGGTTGCCGACTGCTGCGCCGTCGTGGTTGCTCGCGCAGTTCCCCGCGCCCCTGAGGGGCACACTTCGTGCGCCCCAGGGTCGCGCCCGCGCGACGGAGCCGCAGATTGATACAGCCCCGCGCCCCTGAGAAGCGCACTTCGTGCGCCCCAGGGGTGTGGGTATCGCTCTGGCCCTTGTCTGACTGGGCGTCAGGTATCACGATGTGACGGTTCGTCAGATCGGGGTCGAGACGGTCAGGGGTAGGTACTCACATGGCGCCACTCGTGTACGGGATACAGCTGCCGGTTCAGTCTCAGAGCACCATGTACGCCGAGGCGTGGGAGGCCGGGGCGGGGGTGGAGGAGCTGGTCGCCATCGCCCGTGCCGCCGACCGGGGCGGGTTCGACTACGTCGCCTGCTGCGATCACGTCGCCATTCCGCATCGGCTCGCCGACGCGATGTCGACCACCTGGTACGACCCCGTCGCGACGCTCGCGTACCTCGCCGCCGCCACCGAGCGGGTGCGGCTGCTCAGTCACGTGGCCATCGTGGGGCTGCGGCATCCGCTGGTCTCGGCCAAGCAGTACGCCACCCTCGACCACCTCAGCGGCGGGCGGCTCGTGCTCGGGGTCGGGGCCGGGCACGTGCAGGAGGAGTTCGAGGCGCTCGGGGTGGACTTCGCGCGGCGCGGGGCCGTGCTCGACGAGACCCTGGACGCGCTGAAGGCGGCGCTCGGGCCCGAGGAGTTCCCGGAGTACAAGGGGGAGCTGTTCGCGTTCGAGGGGCTCGGGCAGAAGCCGCGGCCCGCGCAGCGGCGCGTACCGGTCTGGGTCGGCGGGTCCTCGGCGCCGGCCGTGCGGCGGGCCGCGCTCAAGGGGGACGGCTGGCTGCCGCAGGGCGACCCGCGCGACAAGCTCCCCGAGAAGATCGCCACGCTGCGCCGGCTGCGGGCGGAGGCCGGGATCGAGGACCCGCTGACCGTCGGCGCCATCGCCGAGCCGCTGTACGTGGGCACGCCCGCCTGGGAGGTCGGGCGGCGCACGCTGTCCGGCGCCCCGGACGCGCTCGCCGAGTCGCTGCGCGCGTACGCCGCGATGGGTGTCGACCAGATCCAGGTCCGCTTCCGCAGCCGCAGCAGTGCCGAGCTGATCGACCAGATCGCGGCCTTCGCCGCGGATGTCGCAACCCAACTCACCTGAGGAGCAACCATCATGGGCAAGCTTGACGGGCGCGTCGTGCTCATCACCGGCGCGGCCCGCGGACAGGGCGAGAAGGAAGCCCGGCTGTTCGCGGCCGAGGGCGCGAAGGTCGTCGTCGCCGACGTGCTCGACGACCAGGGCGAGGCCGTCGCCAAGGACATCGGGAGCGGCGCGGTCTACGTCCGTCTCGACGTCAGCAAGGAGGAGGAGTGGCAGGGCGCCGTGGAGGCCGCGACCGGTGCCTTCGGGAAGATCGACGGCCTGGTCAACAACGCCGGCATCCTGCGCTTCAACGAGCTGACGTCCACCCCGCTCGACGAGTTCCAGCAGATCGTGAACGTCAACCAGGTGGGTGCTTTTCTGGGGATCAAGACCGTCGCGCCGGTGATCGAGGCCGCGGGCGGGGGGACCATCGTCAACACCGCCTCCTACACGGGCGTGACGGGCATGGCGTACGTCGGCGCGTACACCGCCACCAAGCACGCCATCGTGGGGCTCACGCGCGTGGCCGCGCTGGAGCTGGCCGCGAAGAAGATCCGGGTCAACGCCGTGTGCCCCGGCGCGATCGACACCGCCATGAGCAACCCCGCGCAGCTCGACCCCACCGCGAACACGGATGAGGCCGCCGAGGCGCTCGACGAGCTGTACCGCAAGCTCGTGCCGCTCGGCCGGGTCGGCAAGCCCGAGGAGGTCGCGCGGCTCGCGCTCTTCCTCACCGCCGAGGAGGACTCGGCGTACATCACCGGGCAGCCGTTCGTGATCGACGGCGGCTGGCTGGCCGGGGTCAGCGTCCTGTGACGGCGCCCCGGGACCGTAGCTGACGTTGCGTCAGGTATTGACGGCCCCAGGCTCCGGTGGAACAGTCATGACATCCAATCTGACGGATCGTCAGAAACTGACGAGGACGGTGAACCTCCTTGGAATTCGGGCTCTTTGTACAGGGATACGTGGGCAAGCAGGCGTTGACGGACCCGACCGCCGAGCACCGCGCGCTCATGAACGAGACCGAGTACGTCATCCAGGCGGACAAGTCCGGCTTCAAGTACGCCTGGGCGTCCGAGCACCACTTCCTGGAGGAGTACTCGCACCTCTCGGCGAACGACGTGTTCCTCGGGTACCTGGCGCACGCGACCGAGCGCATCCACCTCGGGTCCGGCATCTTCAACCCGCTGGCCCAGGTCAACCACCCCGTGAAGGTCGCCGAGAAGGTGGCCATGATGGACCACCTCAGCGAGGGGCGGTTCGAGTTCGGCAGCGGGCGCGGCGCCGGCTCGCACGAGATCCTCGGCTTCTTCCCCGGTGTGACGGACATGAACTACACCAAGGAGATCTGGGAAGAGACCATCGCCGAGTTCCCGAAGATGTGGCTCCAGGACGAGTACGTCGGGTTCCAGGGCAAGCACTGGTCGCTCCCGCCGCGCAAGATCTTCCCCAAGCCGCACGGGAAGTCGCACCCCGGCATGTGGTACGCCGCCGGGTCCCCGGCCTCGTACGCGATGGCGGCCAAGAAGGGCCTCGGCGTCCTCGGCTTCAGCGTGCAGAAGGTCTCCGACATGGAGTGGGTCCTGGAGCAGTACAAGACCGCCATCCAGGACGCCGAGCCGATCGGTGACTTCGTCAACGACAACGTCATGGTGACCTCGACCGCGATCTGCGCCGAGACCCACGACAAGGCCGTCGACATCGCCGTCAACGGCGGGCTCAACTACCTGCAGTCGCTGGTCTTCCGCTACCACGACACCTTCCCGCGGCCCGAGGGCATCCCCGAGTGGCCGGAGGTCCTGCCCGAGTACAACCGGGAGATCATCGAACTCCTCATCGCCGAGGAGCTCATGATCTGCGGTGACCCGGACGAGGTGCTCCAGCAGTGCAAGCGGTGGGAGCAGGCGGGCGCCGACCAGCTGTCGTTCGGGCTGCCCATCGGGGTCTCGCACGAGGACACGCTGAACTCGATCAAGCTGATCGGGGAGCACGTCATTCCGAAGATCGACACGGATCCGGTGCACCGGACCACGCGGTTCCGGAATCAGGCCGGGGCCTGATCCGCTGAGCTGCCCCGGCTCTCCTCCACCCGGACAGGAGAGCCGGGGCCTCCCTTCGCCTCTGTCACGGGGCACTGCCCCGGACCCCGCTCCTCAATCGCCGGAGGGGCTTGATTTGGACATCCGCCCGGTCCTCGGGTCTCCGCCGGAGGGCTTGATTTGGGCGCCCGCCCGGATCTCGGCCCTCCGTCGTCGGAGGGGCCAGATTTTGCTGAGCTGGACTTTTGGGAGCTAGGCATGCTCGATCACCTCATCAAGGGGGCCACCGTAGTCGACGGCACCGGTGCGCCCGCCTACGTCGCCGACCTCGGCATCCGTGACGGACGGATCGCGGTCATCGCCGAGCCGGGGCAGGTCACCGAGGAGGCCAGGCGCAGCGAGGACGCCTCGGGGCTCGTGCTCGCGCCGGGGTTCGTCGACCCGCACACCCACTACGACGCCCAGCTGTTCTGGGACCCGTACGCCACGCCCTCCCTCAACCACGGGGTGACCACCGTCGCGGGCGGCAACTGCGGATTCACGCTCGCCCCGCTCAACCCCGCGCGGCCCGAGGACGCCGACTACACGCGGCGCATGATGTCCAAGGTCGAGGGCATGTCCCTGGTCGCCCTGGAAGAGGGCGCCCCGTGGACCTGGCACTCGTTCGGGGAGTACCTCGACGCGCTCGACGGGCGGATCGCCGTCAACGCCGGGTTCATGGTCGGGCACTGCGCGCTGCGCCGCTACGTGATGGGCGCCGACGCGGTGGGCGGCCAGCCGAGTGAGGAACAGATGCGGCAGATGCTCGATCTGTTCCATCAGGCCATGAACGCCGGGGCCTGGGGGCTGTCCACCACACAGTCGTCCACGCACTCGGACGGTGACGGCGCGCCCGTCGCCTCCCGGCACGCGCTGCCCGCCGAGCTGCTCGCGCTCAGCCGTGCCGTCGGCGAGCACGAGGGGACGCAGCTGGAGGCGATCGTCGCCGGGTGCCTCGACCAGTTCAGCGACGACGAGATCGATCTGTTCGTGGAGATGAGCGCGGCCGCGGGCCGGCCGCTCAACTGGAACGTGCTCACCATCGACGCCGCCGTCCCCGAGCGCGTACCGCGCCAGCTCGTGCCCAGCGAGCGGGCCCGGAAGGCGGGCGGCCGGATCGTCGCCCTCACCATGCCGATCCTCACCCCGATGAACATGTCCCTCGGCACCTTCTGCGCGCTCAACCTCATCCCCGGCTGGGGCGAGATCCTCGGCCTGCCCGTCGACGAGCGGATCGCCAAGCTCCGGGACCCGGACGTGCGCGCCGAGATGCTGCGCCGCGCCGACAGCAAGGAGGCCGGTGTCTTCCGGCGGCTCGCGCACTTCGGGCGGTACGTCATCGGGGACACGTACTCGCAGGCCAACGAGGGTCTGACCGGGCGGGTCGTGAAGGACATCGCCGCCGAGCGCGGGCAGGAACCCTTCGAGTGCCTGGTCGAGATCTGCGCCAACGACCGGCTGCGGACCGTCCTGTGGCCGATGCCCACCGACAACGACCCGGACTCGTGGGCCCTGCGCGCCGAGACCTGGCAGCACGAGGACGTCATGCTCGGCGGGTCGGACGCCGGCGCCCACCTGGACCGGATGTGCGGGGCGCCGTACACGACCCGGTTCCTCGGGGACTGTCTGCGCGGCCGAAAGCTCGTCGGTCTGGAGCAGGCCGTGAAGATGCTGACCGACGATCCGGCCCAGCTGTTCGGGCTGCGCGAGCGCGGGCGGATCCAGGAGGGCTGGCACGCCGACCTCGTCCTCTTCGACCCGGAGAGGATCGACGCCGGCAAGGCCACGCTCGTGCACGACCTGCCCGGCGACAGCCCCCGCCTGGACTCCAAGGCCCTCGGTATCAACGCCGTGTGGGTCAACGGCGTCGAGGCCATCCGCGACGACGTGGTGAGCGGCGCCGTGCCCGGCAAGGTGCTGCGCTCCGGACAGGACACACGGACGGTGAGCACCAAGTGACGTACACAGAAGGCAGATTGTTCGTCGGCGGCGAGTGGGTCGAGCCGGGCGGCGGGCACTACGACGTGATCGACCCGGCGAGCGAGCAGGTCGTCGGGCCCGCGCCCGAGGCGTCGAAGGAGCAGGTCCGCGACGCGGCGCGGGCCGCCGCCGACGCCTTCGGGCCCTGGTCGCGGACCCGGCCAGAGGAGCGCGCCGCGATCCTCGACCGCGCCGCCGACCTCATGCAGCGCGATTTCGCCGCCAACGCCGAACTGGCCCAGGCCGAGAGCGGGGCCACCTCGGCGACCGCGCGGGGCATGCAGGTCGCGGTGGGCGTCGCCCGGTTCCGGCGCTACGCCAAGGGGGCCCTGGAGCCGGTCGAGCAGGGGCTGCCGCCGCAGATCAACGAGGCAGGGCCGATGGGCAAGGCGGGCGTCGTGGGGGCGCTCGCCCTGCGCCGGCCGGTCGGCGTCGTCACCTGCATCACCTCGTACAACAACCCGTGGGCCAACCCGGCGGGCAAGGTCGCGCCCGCGCTGGCCATGGGCAACACGGTCGTCGTGAAGCCGGCGCCGCAGGACCCGCTGTCCGTGTACCGGATGGCGGCGGCCCTGGAGGAGGCCGGCGTGCCGCCCGGCGTCGTGAACGTGGTCAGCGGGGCGTCGGCGGAGGTCGGGCAGGCCGCCGTCGAGGCGCCCGAGGTCGACATGGTGTCCTTCACCGGGTCCACGGCCGTCGGGCAGGCCATCGGCGAAGTCTGCGGCCGGTCCATGAAACGGCAGCTCATGGAGCTGGGCGGCAAGGGCGCGGCGATCGTCTTCGGCGACGCGGACCTGGACTCCGCCGTCGCCGGGATCGGCACCACGTACGCCTTCTACAGCGGGCAGATCTGCACGGCCCCGACCCGGGCGCTGGTGCACCGGTCGGTGTACGACGCGTTCGTGGAGAAGCTGCGCGGCTACATCGGCTTCATGAAGGTCGGCGACCCGCGCGCGAAGGGCACGGTCGTCGGACCCGTCATCTCCGCCGCGCACCGCGACCGCGTCGAGTCGTACGTGGAGCTCGGCCGCAAGGAGGGCGCCACGGTCGTCGCGGGCGGCGAGCGGCCCGACGGTGACGGTCTCGGCACCGGGTTCTACGTCGCGCCGACGCTGCTCGCGGACTGCACCAACGACATGCGGGTCGTCCGGGAGGAGATCTTCGGGCCCGTCGTCGCGGTCGTGCCGTTCGACGGCGACGAGGACGAGGCGGTGGCACTCGCGGACGACAGCGACTACGGGCTCATCGACTACGTGTGGTCCGGCGACGTCGCGAAGGCGTTTCGGGTCGCGCGGCGGCTGCGGGCCGGCGGGGTCGGGGTGAACACGATCGCCCGGAACATGGAGGCGCCGTTCGGCGGCTTCAAGAAGAGCGGGGTCGGGCGGGACGTCGGCTCGTACGCGCTGCACGCGTACAGCGAGCTGCAGTCGATCGTGTGGCCCGGGTGACGCGTCCTGCGGGGCGATGAGTGACGGGACCGGTGGGTTCCGTGAAGTGATGTAGTTCGCACGGAAATTTTCTGAACGGGTAAAACGGACCCGGCTGCGATTCCCGAACACGGGCGGGCGGCCGGGTTCGCCTTTGATCCGATGGCGTGCGGTCGGTCATGGTTATGCGAGTGAATGCATTAGGCTGCGTGGGCCATGGATTTCCAAGAAGCGTGGGGTGGGGCGAACACCCCCAAACATGGAAATCGCAGGATTTAACGTCCTGTTCATGACTCAGTTGGACGCAGGGCCCTCGACGTCGCGGGCCGCAGACACCTCCGCGGCCGCCGCCGGTGGGGGCAAAGGCCTCGGCGGGAACTCCGTAGGACTCCTCGGCAGCGCCGTGATCGGCGTCTCCACCGTCGCGCCCGTCTACTGCCTCACCTCGACGCTCGGCTCCACCGCGGGAGAGGTCGGGCTCCAGATGCCCGCCGTCTTCCTCGCGGGCTTCCTGCCGATGCTGCTCGTCGCCTTCGCGTACCGCGAGCTCAACAAGGTCATGCCGGACTGCGGCACCTCCTTCACCTGGACCGTGAAGGCCTTCGGGCCCCGGGTCGGCTGGATGTGCGGCTGGGGCCTCGTCATCGCGACGATCATCGTCCTGTCGAACCTGGCCGGCGTCGCCACCTCGTACTTCTGGCTCCTCGCCGGCGAGATCACCAACAACGACTCCATCGCCGCGCTCGACGGCAACAAAGCCGTCCACATCGTCACGTGCCTCACGCTGATCGCCGCCGCGACCGCCATCAGCTATCGCGGCATGACCGCCACGAAGGGCGTCCAGTACACGCTCGTCGGGCTGCAGCTCGTCGTCCTCGCCGTCTTCGTCGTCATGGCGATCTCCAAGGCCGGCTCCGTCGACTTCCCGACCTCCGCGGACTTCTCCTGGTCCTGGATGAACCCGTTCGCCGTCCAGTCCTTCGGCGCGTTCACCGCCGGGCTCTCGCTGTCGATCTTCATGTACTGGGGCTGGGACACCTGCCTCACCGCCAACGAGGAGACCATCGGCAGCGAGAAGACGCCCGGGCGGGCCGCGCTCATCGCCATGGTCGTCCTCGTCGGCTCCTACCTCGCCACCGGCATCGCCGCCCAGATGATCGTCGGCTCCGGCGACAAGGGGCTCGGGCTCGCCAACCCCGACACGTCCGACAACGTCTTCGCCGCGCTCGCCGGACCCGTCATGGGGCCCGCCCTCGGCATCCTGCTCTTCCTCGCCGTGCTCGCCTCGGCGGCGGCGAGCCTCCAGACGACCTTCATCCCGGTCGCCCGCACGGTGCTCGCCATGTCCACGTACGAGGCCCTGCCCGCCTCGTACGCGCGGGTCCACCCGCGCTTCAAGACGCCCGGGCGCGCCACCGTCATGGCCGGCGCCGCCACCGCCGTCTTCTACACCGTCATGACCCTGGTCTCCGAGCACGTCCTCGTCGACACGATCTACGCGCTCGGGCTCATGATCTGCTTCTACTACGCGCTGACCGCGTTCGCCTGCGCCTGGTACTTCCGGCGCGAGCTCACCGGGTCCTTCCGCGACCTCGCCTTCAAGGGGATCTTCCCGCTGCTCGGCGGCGTCCTCCTGACGGCCGTCTTCGTCAAGACCCTCGTCGACATGTGGAACCCGGCGTACGGCAGCGGATCCTCCGTCCTCGGCGTCGGCTCCGTCTTCGTGATCGGGGTGGGGCTCCTGCTCGTCGGGGTCGTCATCATGGTGGTCATGGGGCGGCGGAGCCCGGCGTTCTTCCGCGGCGAGATCCTGAACCGCGAGACGCCGGTCCTGGTGGTCTCGGAGTAGTCCGCCCCGGGCGTGCTCCTGGGGCACGCGGAGCGTGTCTTCAGGGGCGCGGGGAACTGCGCGAGCAACCACGATGGCGTGGCACTCGACGACAACTCCCGGCCCCTACGGCGGTGACGCCGTAGCCCCGCGTCCGGGATCGGCCACGCGCCGTAGGGGCCGAGGCTCGTCCCCGGCTGCGGGCCGGTGGGGGTTCTCGCGCAGTTCCCCCGGCGCCCCCGGTCTGCCCCTACGGGCGCGCCCGG
>NZ_JBHYTK010000030.1:14433-24628 GCF_042749255.1 Streptomyces sp. NPDC059524
GGCGGGGGGGGGGGGGGTCCACCCCCCCCACCCCCCCCCGCCCCTGAGATGCGCACTTCGTGCGCCTCAGGGGCGCGGCCGGGAATTGGGTCAGGGGCCCAGGAACACCGGGTTCGTGAAGGCTGCCAGGGGGCCCGGGAGGCCCGGGACCGTTGCGGGGTGGCGGATTTCGGCTCGGACGTAGGCCGCGTAGGACGGCGTCGTCCGCCAAGTCGCCGAGCCCTCGCTCGACGCGGGCACGGGGGGCGAGGTGCAGAGCGTGCCCTGGTCCGTGACCAGGTGGAGGGTGCAGCCCGGGACGCCGGTCGCGGTGAGGGTGATCGTGACGGGGGTGGAGGGGGAGGCGGGGAGCCGGGCGCCCAGGCCCGCGGACTTTCCCTTGGGGTCCGTCGCCGTGAGGGACACCGTGACGTCCTTGGACTCGGCCACGTAGGAGCGGCCCGCGCGCAGCCCTTCCTGGATCGCCGTGCGGGTCAGGTCGTCGGCCAGGACGACCGTCTGGGGCCCGCCGACCCGGTCGGGGTCACGATGGGCGTCGCTGCTGCCCATCGCGGGGAGCCAGGTACGCCCCGTACGGCGCCCGGAGCGCGCGTAGGAGACGAGGGTGTTGTCCCAGTCGGCGAGGGAGACCTCGTCGTCCGGGGTGTAGGGCCCGTTCCACACCTCCAGGACGTCCGCCTCGGCCAGGCCGAACTTCCAGCCGCAGCCGATGCACGTGGCGTGCGGGTGCGCCGGCACGACGAGGCCGCCCGCGCGGCGGATCCGGTCCGCGTAGTGGCCGAAGCGGTTGTCGCGGGCCCGGTAGCGCCAGTCGACGAAGGTGCCGGGATCGGTGCCGAGGGCGACGACGTGACCGTTGCGGGTCGTGATCTCCTCGCCGAGCATCACGAGCAGGTCGTCGCCCGCCACGTCCGCCCAGTGCGCGTGCGCTGTGTGCGTGTTGTGGTCGGAGGTGTTGATGAAGTCCAGACCCGCCGCTCGGGCGAGGGCGCCGATCTCCGCCGGGGTGCGCCGCCCGTCCGAGTGCCAGGAATGCAGGTGGCAGTCGCCCCGGTACCAGGCACGGCCCCGCCCGCGCGCCCGCTCCGGTGGGTAGGCCGGGCGCGGGGTGCGGCCCTGTTCGCCGTGCGTGAGCGTCACCGTCACCGAGTACGGCAGCCCGTCGGGCGCGACCGTGTACGGGCCGAGCGCGATGTGCCAGGTGCCCGCGCGGACCGGACCGGGGACGTAGCCCGGCGTCGCGTCGTCGGCCCGTACGAAGAACTCCGTCCGGGCCCCGCCCGACCAGCCCCGGAACCCCTCCCCGCCCAGCTCCGTGCCGCGCTCGTCGAAGAGGCCGATGTCCAGGGCGTTGTTCTGCGTGCCGGCCGGGACCGTCGCCTTCGTGTACGTGTACGCGACGCGGATCTCGCGCGTCCCGGGCGGTACCTCCACGGGCAGGTAGACGAAGTCGGGGGCGCCCGGCGGCAGGGTGCCCGTGAGCGTCTGCGTGCTCTGCGAGCCCTCGGCGGCGCTGGCGAAGCTCATGGTGCCGAGGGTAAGCGCGGTGGCGGCCCCGGTCACGAGCAACGTCCGTCTGCCCGGTGCGTGGCGGCTGTCGTCGGTGCACATAGCGCGGCTCCCCAAGAGGGTCGACAGTGGGTCGGCGTGGTGCGGTGGTGGGTCGGCATGTGCCGGTGGTGACGGGTGCGACCCTGGCATTGAGCCGCGAACTTCCGGGCAACGGAAGGTAATTGCCGGACAAGTCCCGGCGACGGCTGCTGGATTCCGTGCGGGCCCGGCGTTAGGAATGCCTCATGCGGATCTCGACCACGATCTTCCTGACCGACGAGACCATCACGCCCGTGCGCCTCGCCCGCGAGCTCGAACAGCGCGGCTTCGCCGGGCTCTATGTGCCCGAACACACGCACATCCCGGTCGAGCGCACGAGCCCGTACCCGGGCGGCGGCGACCGCGAACTGCCCCGCGAGTACACCCGCACCTTCGACCCGTTCGTCGCCCTCGCCCAGGCCGCCGCCGTCACCGAACGGATCACGCTCGGCACCGGCATCACGCTCGTCGCCCAGCACGACCCGATCGACCTCGCCAAGCAGGCCGCCACCCTCGACCACCTCAGCGGCGGCCGCCTCACCCTCGGCGTCGGCTTCGGCTGGAACCGTGAGGAGGCCGACGACCACGGCGTGGAGTGGGCGACGCGCCGCGAACTCGTCCGGGACCGGATGGGCCTGATGCGCGCCCTGTGGGCCGAGGAACCGACCGCGTACGAAGGCGAGTTCACCGGCGCCGTGCGCCCCAGCCACGCCCACCCCAAGCCCGTGCGCGGCGGCGCGCCCCGCACCCTGGTCGGCGGCGCGGCGGGCCCCAAGCTCTACGAGCACGTCTGCGCGTACGGCGACGGCTGGATGCCCCTCGGGGGCGGCGGCCTGAGCCGGACCCTGCCCGAACTGCGCGCCCGATGGCAGGACGCGGGCCGTGATCCGGCCGCCCTCCAGATCGTCCCGTACGCGGTGCTGCCCAACCCCGGCAAGCTCGCGCACTACGCGGAACAGGGCGTCGAGGAGGTCGTGCTGCAACTGCCGCCCGGCGACGAGACGACCGTGCTGCGCAGGCTCGACGCCTACCAGCAGTACGCTCAGGTCGGACCGTAGGCGCTATCGAACACTCACTTACTCGCTCGTATGCTCGGCCCATGAGTGATCAGTCTCCGCAGAGTGTGCCCAGCGTGCCCACCGCCAACGCCATGCGCCGCGCGCTGAGAAGGGCCCGGGACGGCGTCGCGCTGGACGTCACGGAGGCCGCCGTGCTGCTCCAGGCGCGCGGCGCCGACCTGGATGACCTCACGGCGTCCGCCGCCCGGGTGCGCGACGCGGGCCTGGAGGCCGCGGGCCGGCCGGGCGTCATCACGTACTCGAAGAGCGTGTTCATCCCGCTGACCCGGCTGTGCCGGGACAAGTGCCACTACTGCACGTTCGTCACCGTCCCCGGCAAGCTGAAGCGGGCCGGGCACGGGATGTTCATGTCCCCGGACGAGGTCCTCGACGTCGCGCGCAAGGGCGCCGAACTCGGCTGCAAGGAAGCACTGATCACCCTCGGCGACAAGCCGGAGGACCGCTGGCCCGAGGCCCGCGAGTGGCTCGACGCGCACGGCTACGACGACACCATCGCGTACGTGCGCGCGATATCCATCCGGATCCTGGAGGAGACGGGCCTGCTCCCGCACCTCAACCCGGGGGTCATGTCCTGGACCGACTTCCAGCGGCTCAAGCCCGTCGCGCCGAGCATGGGCATGATGCTGGAGACGACCGCCGAGCGGCTCTGGTCCGAGCCCGGCATGCCGCACTACGGCTCCCCGGACAAGGAACCGGCCGTGCGGCTGCGGGTCCTGGAGGACGCGGGGCGTTCGTCGGTGCCGTTCACGTCCGGGCTGCTCATCGGGATCGGGGAGACCTACGAGGAGCGCGCCGAGTCGCTGTTCGCGCTGCGCCGCGTCGCCCGCTCGTACCACGGCGTCCAGGAACTGATCATCCAGAACTTCCGCGCCAAGCCGGACACGGCGATGCGCGGCATGCCGGACGCCGAACTCGACGACCTGGTCGCCACGGTGGCCGTCGCCCGCCACATCATGGGCCCGGCCGGCAACCTCCAGGCCCCGCCCAACCTCGTCGACGGCGAGTACACGCGGCTCATCGCCGCCGGCATCGACGACTGGGGCGGCGTCTCCCCGGTCACCATCGACCACGTCAACCCCGAGAAGCCGTGGCCGCGCCTCGACGAACTCGCCGCGCAGTCCCGGGAGGCCGGCTTCGAGCTGCGCGAACGGCTGTGCGTGTACCCGGAGTTCGTGACCCGCGGCGAGCCGTGGCTGGACCCGCGGCTGCTGCCGCACGTCCGCGCGCTTGCCGACCCGGAGACCGGGCTCGCCGTCGCGGACGCGCCCGTCGTGGGCCGCCCCTGGCAGGAGCCGGACGAGGGGTACGTCGCGGCGAGCGGCCGCACCGACCTGCACCGCACCATCGACACCGAGGGCCGCACCTCCGACCGCCGCGACGACTTCGACGAGGTGTACGGGGACTGGGAGGCGCTGCGCGAGCAGGCCGCGCCCGGCATGGTCCCGTCCCGCATCGACGGGGACGTGCGGGCCGCTCTGAAGCAGGCCGCCGACGATCCGACGCGGCTCACCGACGACGAGGCGCTCGCGCTGCTGCACGCGGACGGGCCGGCCCTCGACGCCCTGTGCGGCATCGCCGACGACATCCGCGCGTCGGTGATCGGCGACGACGTCACGTACATCGTCACGCGGAACATCAACTTCACGAACGTCTGCTACACCGGCTGCCGCTTCTGCGCCTTCGCCCAGCGCCGCACCGACGCCGACGCGTACACGCTCTCCCTGGACCAGGTCGCCGACCGGGCGCAGCAGGCGTGGGACGTCGGCGCGGTCGAGGTCTGCATGCAGGGCGGCATCCACCCGGACCTGCCCGGCACGGCGTACTTCGACATCGCGAAGGCCGTGAAGGAGCGCGTGCCGGGCATGCACGTGCACGCGTTCTCGCCGATGGAGGTCGTCAACGGCGCGACCCGCACGGGCCTTTCGATCCGCGAGTGGCTGACCGCCGCGAAGGAGGCCGGCCTGGACTCGATCCCCGGCACGGCCGCCGAGATCCTCGACGACGAGGTCCGCTGGGTCCTCACCAAGGGCAAGCTGCCGACGGCCACCTGGATCGAGGTGATCAAGACGGCTCACGAGCTGGGCATCCGGTCCAGCTCCACGATGATGTACGGGCATGTGGACCAGCCCCGCCACTGGCTCGGCCACCTGAGGACCCTGGCCTCCATCCAGCAGGCCGCACTGTCCAAGAACGTGGGCGGCTTCACGGAGTTCGTGACGCTGCCGTTCATCCACACGAACGCGCCGGTGTACCTGGCCGGCATCGCGCGCCCCGGCCCGACCACCCGCGACAACCGCGCGGTCACCGCCATGGCAAGGATCCTGCTGCACCCGCACATCCCCAACATCCAGACCAGCTGGGTCAAGCTCGGCACCGAGGGCGCCGCCGAGATGCTCCGCTCCGGGGCGAACGACCTGGGCGGGACGCTGATGGAGGAGACGATCTCGCGGATGGCCGGATCCTCGTACGGCTCCTACAAGTCGGTCGAGGACCTCGTCGCGGTCGCCTCGGCGGCGGGCCGCCCCGCGAAGCCGCGCACGACGCTGTACGGGGAGGTCCCCGAGGAGCGGGTGCGGGCGGCCGCCGCGTCGGACGGGCATCTGCCGGAGCTGCTGCCGGTCCTGGAGGACTGAGCCGGGCGGCCGGCGCCCCGGAGAAAGCTTTGCTCAGGCCCGGGGATACCGCGCCAGCCAGCCGGGCGAGGAGCCCGAGGGCCCGTGCAGCGCCGGGCCCTGGGTCATCTCCATGGAGAAGTCGTCGGCCAGCTCCAGGATCGTGGGCCGGCCCTCCAGCTCGACGATCCAGGCCGGCGGCAGCGCCGTCTCGCCGTGCAGGGCCCCGAGCAGGGCCCCGCACACGGAGCCGACCTGTGCGGACGGGCCGCCGTGGTGCACGGCGAGCCGCAGCCCGTGCCGGACGTCCTCGCCGACCAGCGCGCAGTAGACGGCGGCGGCGAGGACCCCCGCCGCGTTGCCGTCGTCGACCAGCTCCATGACCCGGGCCCCCGTCGGCAGGCCCTGCCGGACGGCGCCGAGGGCGTGCTGGAGCGCGTCCGTGACCCGCTGGTGGCCGGGCCGGGCCGCGAGCAGGGCGAGCGCCCGCTGCACCGCCGCGTCGAGCGAGTCGCCGCGCGCCACGGCGTGCACGATCACGGCGTGCGCGCCCGCCGCGAGGTACGCCTCGGGCGCGCCGTGCGTGTGGACGGCGCACTCGACGGCGAGCTGGATGACGAGCTGCGGCTCCCAGCCGACGAGCAGCCCGAACGGCGCCGAGCGGGCCACCGCCTCGGGCCCGGCGTCCTCCGGGTTCTTGGGCCGGTCCAGGGTGCCCATGACGTCGTTGCCGAGCCCGAGCAGCAGGGACTGGGCGGCGCCGCGCCGGGAGTACAGCCACTCCTCGCGGGCCAGCCAGCCGTCCTCCTTGCGCCGCTCGTCGGGGCCCCAGTCGCGCTGGGTGGCGGCCCAGCGCAGATAGGCCTTGTGCACGTCGGTGGGCGGGTGCCAGGCGCCGGCGTCGCGCCGCACCTGGGCGCGGATCAGCCCGTCGACGGTGAACAGGGAGAGCTGGGTGGCGGCCGTGACCGCGCCGACCCGCCCGTACGCGGGCACGAGCTGGGTGCCGACCGTGTCGCCCGGCGCGGTGTCACCGCCCGACGACTCGTCGAGCGGCGCGCCGAGGGTGTCGCCGAGCGCCCCGCCGAGCAGGGTGCCCCGCACCCGGCTGCGGAAGTCCTGCTGTTCGGCGCGGCCCCACACGGCCGCGGCGGTGGGCGGTGCGCCCATCGGCCCTCCCCTCGACCTCGGCCACGGATGTCAGCACTGTAATCGACCGAGCGCGACCGCCCCCGTTCGCTTGCGTGACAGTTGCGTGCTGATCTCCCCGCCCTTGCCTCCGTCCCCGTGGGCCCTTGCGGGGGTTCGGCGGCATGTGCGCACTTTGCGAAGGTGTACGAGGGATCGCACCCGGTCCGAGGTCACGGTGGTGGTCCCGCGGCCTCGAGGCGGTGCCGGACCGTCGCGTTCTCCTGCGCCGCCTTCTCGCACACCTTGAAGAACCCTCCGACGCTGTGGTCCCGTGCCGAGCGCAGGAGCCGGTCGGCGTGGTTGAGCTGGTCGGTCCGCTCGTGCGGGAGGCTGCGCGGGATCGGATCGGAGTTGCCGAGGTACCGCGCGGCCAGCGTGATCGCCCGGCCGCGCTCGAACTTCGTCACCGTCGACTCCGTACCGTGCGCCTCCTGGAGGATGCGGGTGGCGTCGAAGCAGTCGTAGGCCCGGCGGGCGTGCTCGACGACCTCCAGGGCGATCGGGCCGCCCGGCTCCGGCTCCGCACCGTGCTCCTCGACGTGGGCGACGACCGTGTAGAACCCCCGGTCCAGATAGAGCTTGCCGAGACCGGTCAGCAGCTTCTCGCTGGTGAACTCCGTCAGGAGCAGCTCACCGAGCTGACCCGGCAGGAAGATGTCCCGGTCCTGCTCGTCACCCACGGACAACGGCCCCTGCGCCCCGGCGTCCGGAGCATCGTCCTCGTCGCCGTCCGTGTGGAGGCCGAACAGCTTCAGGAGCTCCTGCTGCTCGGGTGCCCCGTCGGAGGCGACGGTGATGTGGGCGAGATCGGCGAGCTGCTCCGAGGCGAGCGCCCGGCCGTGCCGGTGCGTCTCCAGATGCCGCGTCACCTGCTGCGGGTACTCGGCGCCGCCCACGACGGTCTGGAACGCGTCGTCGATGGGCCGCCAGTCGATCTCCTCGCCCAGCCGGATCGCCACGCGGGCGCGCAGCACCATGGCGAGCCCGAGCAGGCTGCTCGGGGTGAGGACGGCGTCGAGGTGGCCGCGTGCCGCTTCCAGCAGCCACTGCCAGTCCTTGCGCCGGGCCTGGGTGGTGTATTCGAGGTCGGCGAGCAGGGCCTCGGCGGCGGCCACGTGCGCGCCCCGCCGGGTCTCGCCGTCCGGCGCGGTGCGCGCCAGCTTCGTGAACAGCGAGACCGACCGGTTGTACGTCCAGACGTACCGGTTCAGGGACGCCTCGTTGGCGATCAGGCGGGCGTTGTGCGGCCAGCGTTCCGCCGCTTCGGCACAGAGCGCGAACAAAGGAGTGTTGTCCACGAGCGGCCGCTGCGGCGGCGGCTCCTGCGTGGCGCCGCGGAGGTAGTCCCACTTGGCCTCGCGGTAGTCGAGCACGGCCGCCCAGCGCCGGTACTCGCGCTCCAGCCCGGTCTCCATCAGGCACTGGTCGACCGAAGGCCCGTAACGGCGCACGTGGTTGGCGAGCCGCTGCTTGCGCTGCCGGTACAGATGGTCGATGAGCGGGCGCTGCCGGTACGCGGGGATGCTCAGGAAGTCCTCGCCGTGCAGCTGCTTCTGCGCGGCGGCGCGCAGGCTGCCCTCCTCCGCCCAGTCCGACACCGTGCACCGCAGGTCGAGTCCGGCGTGCGCGGGCGTGCGGGCGTTCTGCCGTGTCAGCCACTCGCGCACCGCCGTGAGGCACTCCCGTCGCTGCCTCGCCGCGGCGTCGCCCGCCGGCCCGGTGCGCCGCGTGGTGCGCCGGATGTCGACGCACTGCTGGAGCCACACCGAATGGGTGAAGACGCTCGGGGCGAGCCGCACGGCCTCGCGGGCCGCCTCCTCCGCCTTCTTCAGCAGGGCGGGCGCCTTGGCGCCGTGCCCGTTCCTGCGCAGGGTGTGCGCGAGGAAGCCGTACGCCTGGGCCGTCGCGGCCAGGATCTGCGCGCCCTCGTCGGCACGCTCCGGCGGCACGGCGAGCAGCGGTTCCAGCAGGCGCACGATCCGGTACGCGCCCTGTTCCCGCTGGTCGGCATCGGCGCGCCGGGCGCAGACCTTGCGCAGGAAACGGGCCGTGCGGATGCGGAGGGCGGCGGGCCACTCGGTCTGCTCACCGTGGCACTCACGGAGCGTGTCCAGTACGAGCGCCGAGACCTCGTCCAGCTCCTCGTCGCCGTCGCACTGCTGGCGCAGCGACTGGGCGATGTCCAGGAGCCGCGAGGTCCACAGTCCCAGCTGCTGGCCCTGCGCCTTCGCGAGCCGCAGCCCGTCCGCGACGCACCGGGCCCCTTCGAGCAGGGTGGCCCGGGCGGAGGCCTGGTCGTTCTGCAGCCGGCTGCTCACCAGGGCGATCCTGCTGCGCAGTTGGAGACGGGCGGAGGCGCTGCGCGGCCCGTCGTCCGGCGGCAGCCCGTCGAGGGCCAGCGCCGTGGCCTCCTCGGTGTACTGGCGGGCCTGGTCGAGCTGGTCGGCGTCGATCAGCGCGTCCGCCGTGTTGAGCAGCCAGGAAACGGCCAGGGTGATCCGGCCGGCCTGTCCGGGCCCGCGCCGGTGCGCGCCCGAGCGGACGACCGGCACGGCAGCCGTCCGGACGTCGACGAGCTGGGAGCGCAGACCCAGGCGGCTTCCGACGAGCGCGAGCGCGGAGTCCGCGGTGCGCAGGAGGGTGTGCGGCACGTGTTCCGGGTCGCACACCTCCAGCGCTCCGGCGACCCGGCGTGCCGCGTCCGTGAACCGCTCGCCGGTCTCCGCCGCCGGGCCGCGGCCGCGGGCCGCGAGCGTGAGCGTCGCCACCTCGTGGTGGAGCCGCAGAGACGCGGCCAGGGCGGCCACTTCCGGGTCCGGCTCCGGCTCCGGGGCGGGGCCGGGTGCCGCTTCCGGGGGGTGCGGGCCGGGCGCGGGGGCCACGGCGTCGTCGGGGAGGTCCGGCCGTGCGTCCTCGGCCGGCGGCTGTGCGGCCGCGGCCAGGGCGGGCGGCTCGGCCAGGGGTTCGTCGGAGGCAGGACGGTACGGGTTGTCGCTGTAGGAGGCGTGCACGTAGGCCCGCAGCTGGTTGTGCAGACCGGGCAGCCGGTTCTCGCCCGCCTCCTCGTCCTCGATCCAGCCCATCGCCGTCCGCAGCTGGGCACCGTAGCGCGCGCTGTCGTCCTGGTCGGCGGAAGCACTGTCCGGCGCACCGAGGGTGAAGACGGCGCTCGCCACGGCCAGGCGGCGGTCGAGGTCCTCGATGGTCAGTCCGGCCGGGAACAGGGAGTCGAGCAGAGGGGGCGGGACGACCGGCTTGGTGTGCCAGCTGCCGCGGGCCTGTTCGCGGCCGAGGACGGCGATGACGAGACTGCGCAGGGCGTACTCGGTGGCCTGGCCCAGGACGAAGCGCCCCGGGGAGGTGGGCTGGATCAGGCGGGTGTGCGTCAGCATCTCCAGCAGCCCGCCCCGCGCGAGCCCGACGGTGGGGTGACGCAGCGCCTGTTCGGGCAGTTCGAGACGGTCGGCCAGGGACCAGACGACGAGGGCGGCCAGCGGGTCCGGCGGGGCGGGGGTCTCGGCTCCGGGGGTGATCCGGCAGCCCAGCTCCAGCAGGACCTCGGCGACACCGAGCGTGCTGCCCTCCACGAGTGCGGCGGCGACGTCCTCCGGGTCGTCGCCGCAGGCCGCCCGGGGCCGGCGGTCGTCGTATCCCATGGCGCGCTGGCTCCGGTGTCGTATAAACAAAACCGAGCCCACCAGACTTGGCTGGATCGCGTGTTGG
>NZ_JBHYTK010000030.1:24636-47940 GCF_042749255.1 Streptomyces sp. NPDC059524
GCGGGGGCGCCCCCCCCCCCCCCCCCCCCCCCGCCCCCCCCCCCCGCGCGCGCGCCCCCCCCCCCGGGGGGCGGGGCCCCCCCCCGGGGGGCCGCCCCCCCAGGCCGCGCGGGCCCGGCGGTCGACGTAGCCCTTGGCGCTCTGGCTCAGCATGCCGGGCAGCCGCAGTCGCGGGTCGGTGACGTGGTGGAACACCTGGGTGCAGTCTATGGAGACGTTCTCCTTGTCGAGCAGGCCGCTGAGCAGTGAGGTGGCCTCCTCGGTGCTCAACTCGCCCAGTGACAGGGGGACCTGGCGTTCGAACTGGTCGCGGCTGTGGAAGAGGTCGCCGAACTCGTGCCGGGTGATGACCACGGCCGCGGTGTTCTGGAAGCAGGGGTGGGCCAGCAGTTCGTCGACCTCGGTGGTGTTGCGCGTGGCCTCGTAGCCGAGCCGCCCGCAGTCGACGACGAGCAGCAGGGTGCGGCCCCGCGCGTGGTCCCGCAGACGCTCGACGACGAGGTCGCGGCGCGCGTCCGAGGTGAGGTCGGTGTCGGCGGGCAGGTCCTGGAGACCGATGTCGAGGGCGCCGGCGAGCGCTTCCAGGAGGGGCGACTCGGCGCTGGCGTTGAGGACTCTCAACTGCAGCAGCAGCCAGGGGCGTTCCAGCGGAGCGGACTGCCGCAGCTCGGGGGCGGCGAGCAGGTGCCGGACGAAGGCCGACTTGCCGGCGTGGTGCGGTCCGTGGACCGGCAGCACTCTGCGCTGCCCGAACCGGCCCCGGGCGGCGGTGAGCTCGTCGGTGTGGCCGGTGAACAGGGGCTCGGCCACCGGCCAGGCGGGAAACCCGGAGGGCAGCGGAAGCGGCACGGGTGCCGCCGGGAGTGCCTCGGTGGGCCGTGTGGGGGCGTACTGGAACGGCGTGCTCGGGGGCGGCCGGTACTCGCGATTGCACAGCCAGGGTTCCTGAGCCCAGGCCGGTGGCGCTGCGTGCTGGGGCAGCGGCAGCACGGTGCCGGGGTCCAGCGCGGCGGTGTCCTGGACGATGCCCAGCACCTTCTCGTAGACCGTGACCGGGGAGAGGCTCCGCTGCGGGCCGGGCACCCCGTCGAAGGTCTGGAGCAGTGCTCCGGTGAAGAACGTGGTGTCCCGGTCGACGGCGTACTTGGAGGTGTCCTCCTGAGCGCTGGAGGCCATGACGTACCAGCCGGCCTCCTCGCCGAGCGTCGAACCCTCGCTCGGCAGTTCCTTGATCCCGCCACCGGCGAAGCAGGTGTCGAGGACGAGGAGCTTGCGCTTGAGGTGCGGGTTCTCGCTCTCCACCCGGGCGACGATCTCGGAGACCGGGACCATCGTGTCGGCGACCCGCGCGGAGTCCCCGTCGTGCGGGGTCAGATAGAGCTTCGACTCGTAGCCGTCCCAGTGCGAGTGCCCCGTGAAGTAGAGGACGAGGAAGCCGGCCGTCCCCCGGCGGGTCGTCGCGTAGGCGGCCCGTTCCACCGCGTCCAGCAGGGCCGCGCGCGAAGGGTTGAACACCTCTGTGATGTTGTGGCTCGACACACCCCACAGAGTGCCGTTCTGGAACGAGGAGCTGAGGCGCTCCACGTTCGTGCGCGCGGCCGGCACGGCGGCCAGATCGCTGTGGGGGTACGAGTCGACGCCGATCAGCAGGACCTCGGCGGTGAGCGGGTTGGACCGCTCCTGATCGGTCGCGGGCAGAGCGGTCACTGCAGTTCCTTCAGCGTCGCCGCCGCGTCCTTAGGCTCTCCCTTCACGATCAACTGGGTGCGCCGGGTGCCGTCGGGGAGATCGGTGCGGATCAGCTCGCACTCGACCTGCCTGCCGCGGGCGGGCCAGAACCGCTGCTTCACGTAGGCGGACACCTCCTGGACGAGAACGGGCAGTGCCACGTTCTCGCCCAGGAACTGCAGGACGTCGGTCGCGCCGAGGGCGCCCTGAGGCGCGGGGGAGACGGTGCGCACGACACGGATCCCCTGCGGTGCCAGTTGCTGCTTCAGCGTGCGCTCCAGAAGACCGAGCTCGTCCCCCTGGCCGCCCTTGATCGACACGACAACTTCCACTCGGACCTCCGTGTGTCCTGATGTACTGCAGGCAACACGAAATAATTTAGCGTCAGTTGACCGGGGCAATGCCGGTGTCGGACCACCTGTTCACGATTGGGGCAGCGCGCCGTCCGCCGCGTCCGCCTGGGCCGGGACCCTGGCCGCGCCCGTCGTGCCGGGGCCGTCGTCGTCCGTGTTGATGCGTTCGATGATCGCGTCGCGTTCGGGGGTGTCCTCCGGTTTCACGTAGCCGATGACGATGTAGAGGACGAGGGAGACGGCGAGCGGGATCGAGACCTGGTACTCGAGGGGGACGCCGCCCTCGACGCTCCAGTTGATGGGGTAGTTGACCAGCCAGAAGGCGAGCAGGCCGAGGCTCCAGCTGGTGAGGGCGGCGGTCGGGCCGGAGCGGCGGAAGGTGCGGAGCAGGCCGAGCATCATCGGGATCGCGATGGGGCCCATCAGTCCGGCGACCCACTTGATGACGACGGTGATGATGTCCTTGAACGTGGGGGAGTTGACCTGCGTGGCGACGGCCATGGACAGGCCGAGGAAGACGACGGTCGTGACGCGCGCGGCGATCAGGCCCTTGTGGGAGTTCCAGGCGCGGGCCTTCGCGGACAGCGCGGGGGCCACGTCGCGGGTGAAGACGGCGGCGATGGCGTTGGCGTCGGAGGAGCACATGGCCATGGTGTGCGAGAAGAAGCCGACGATGACCAGGCCGAGCAGGCCGTGCGGCAGCAGCTGTTCGGTCATGAGGGCGTAGGAGTCGGAGCCGTCCGGCTTCTGGGACTCGACCAGGAGCGGTGACATCCACATGGGGAAGAAGAGGATCACCGGCCAGACCAGCCAGAGCACGGCGGACAGGCGCGCGGAGCGGGCGGCTTCCCTGGGCGAGGCCGTGGCCATGTAGCGCTGGGCCTGGTTCAGCATGCCGCCGTTGTACTCGAAGAGCTTGATGAAGAGGAACGCGAGCAGGAACACGGCGCCGTACTGGCCGACCAGCGGCTTGCCGTGCCCGGCGAGCTCCGGCTCGTCCCAGACACCGAAGAAGCCGCCGTGCGGGCCCAGTTTGGCGACCACGGCGATGAACATGGCGACACCGGCGAGCAGTTGGATGACGAACTGGCCGAGCTCGGTCAGCGCGTCGGCCCACAGACCGCCGATCGTGCAGTACACGGCGGTGATGACGCCGGTGATGAGGATGCCCTGGTTGAGGGAGACGCCGGTGAAGACGGAGAGCAGGGTGGCGATGGCCGCCCACTTCGCGCCGACGTCGACGATCTTCAGGAGCATGCCGGACCAGGCGAGCGCCTGCTGGGTGGGCAGGTTGTAGCGGTTCTTCAGGTACTCGAGGGGCGAGGCGACGTGCAGGCGCGAGCGCAGCCGGTTGATGCGCGGCGCGAACAGGCGGGAGCCGATGGCGATGCCGAGCGCGATGGGGAAGGACCAGGTGACGAAGGACGTCACGCCGTACGTGTACGCGATACCGGCGTAGCCGGTGAACATGACGGCGCTGTAGCCGGACATGTGGTGCGAGATGCCGGACAGCCACCAGGGCATCTTTCCGCCGGCCGTGAAGAAGTCCGAGACGTCGTCCACGCGTTTGTGGGACCAGACGCCGATCGCGACCATCACGCCGAAGTAGCCGATGAGCACGGCCCAGTCGAGACTGTTCATGTCTCCCCTCCAGGGGTCCGCCTTGTGAACGTGTCGAACGTGTCGGCTCTTCGTCAGTGCGTCCGTGGTGCGGCCGTTCCAGCGGTGTCCCCCTTGCGGGAGTGGGGACGTGGGGGATTGAACCGCCCGGGGGAGGGGGCGGTCAAGGCTTTCGGCGGTCATGGATGTGAACGTCGATCAGTAAAGCGAACGATTTTGCGTTTTCGTGACCTCGCGAGGCGTTGTCCCGTCCGTGACGCGGGCCACACCATGAGCGGGCACTTCGTCAGTGCGCCGCGCACGGGAACGAGTGGCCGTACGCGGGAGCGAGTGAGCCGTGTGCGGGAACGCGAACGACCGCACGGGATGCGGGTCCCGTGCGGTCGCGGAGGATCTGAAGGCGAGGCGGTCGTCAGCGCATGAGTTCGCCCGCGTTCACCAGGAGCTGCTGGCCGGTGATGGCGCGGGACCGGTCGGACGCGAGGAACGCCGCCGCGTCCGCCACGTCGCCGTCCGTGGCGAGTTCCGGCAGCGCCATCCGCTCGGTGAGCCGGCCGAGCACCTCCTCCTCCGGCACGCCCTCGGTCTGCGCCGTGAACTGGACGAAGGCCTGCACCGGCGGTCCCCACATCCAGCCCGGCAGCACCGTGTTCACCCGGATCCGGTGCGGGCCCAGCTCCCGGGCCAGCGAGTACATCGCGCTCGTCAGCGCACCCTTGGACGCCGCGTAGGCCGCCTGCCGCACCTGGGTCGGGGCGGCCACCGAGGACTGCGTGCCGATGATGACGACCGCGCCGCCGTTCTCCTTCAGCGCGGGCAGGCAGGCCCGGGTCATGCGCAGGGTGCCGATCAGGTTCACGTCGACGACCTGGCGCCAGGTGTCGAAGTCGGCGTCCTCCAGGCCGCCGAAGTGACTGTCCCAGGCGGCGACATGAACCACCGCGTCCACCCCGCCGAACCGCTCGCGCGCCAGCGCCACCAGCGCCTCGCACTGCGCCTCGTCGCCGATGTCCGTCGACCGGTACGCGGTCCTGGCGCCCTCGGGGTCGAGCTCGGCCGCCGCCTTGGCGAGATTCGCCTCCGTGCGGGCGCCGAGCACCGCGTTGCCGCCGTCGCGCAGCACCGCCGCCGCGACCTGGTGGCCGAGCCCGGCCCCGACCCCGGACACGATCACGGTCTTTCCCGCGAGCATTCCGCCCGGTCCGCTGGATCCCGTCGTCATCGGTTGCCTCCCGACTCTGGCGCTATATCTGACGGGGCGTCAGAGTAGGGGCGTCGGACGCAGGACGGAACCCTCACGGCAAAGGGGAACGGCATGAGCGAGGGCGTGGACACCCGCAGCGAGACCTATGCGGAACTGGCGGCCGTCGGCCCGTACGGGGTGCGCCCGGGGCACGCCCTGATCACCATGGTCGAGCCGCACCCGGGGCACGAGTACGCGTACAACCGCTGGTACGAGGACGACCACTACTACGCCGGCGCGATGGCCATGCCCTGGATGTACTCCGGCCGCCGCTGGGTCGCCACCCGCGACCTCCAGCAGCTGCGCTACCCGGAGAAGTCGGCCGTCGCCGAGCCGGTCACCGCGGGCTGCTACATCTCCACGTACTGGATCACCGAGGGCCGCTACGACGACCACATGAAGTGGACCGTCGGCATCAACAAGCGGCTCAACCGCGACGGCCGCGTCTACCAGGACCGCACCCACGTCTTCACCGCGTTCCAGGACCACGAGGCGACCGTCTACCGCGACGGCGCCGCGGGCCCCCGCGACTTCCACGCCCTCGACCACCCCTACGCGGGCCTCGTCGTGGAGGTCATCGACGTCGAGAGCCCCGAGCGGCGTGCCGAACTCGTCGAGTGGCTCCGCTCCCGGCACCTGCCGCGGGCCGTCGCCGGGTCACCGGCCGCGATGGTCACGCTCTTCCGGCCCACCCCGCTGCCGGGCGACCGCATGTCCTACGTGAAGCAGGTCGAGGGCGTCGACACCCGGCTGACCCTGCTCTGGTTCCTGGAGAAGGACCCGCGTGAGTGCTGGGAGGAGCACTTCGCGGGGCTCGGCGAGGAGGTGGCGCGGGCGGGGCTCGGGGCGCGGGTCGAGCTCATGGCGCCGTTCGTACCGACGGTGCCGGGGACGGACCGGTACGTGGACCAGCTGCGCTGACGCCGCGAGCCGCGAGCCGCGAGCCGCGAGCCGCGGGGCGCGGGGGGTACGAGGTCCGGGGAACGGCAAAGCCCCCTCGGCCAGGACGGCGGGCCAGTCGAGAGGGCTTCAACGGTGGTGCGTATTGCGGGTCGTGCCGTTGCATCTCCGGGTCAGAACGACCCCGTGCTCACCTGGTGCACGAACGCGTTCCAGGTCTCGGGCGCGAAACCGATCATCGGGCCTTCGGTGACCTTCGAGTCCCGGACCGCGATCGCGTGCACCACGGGCGACTTGACCTCGACACACGCGCCGTTCCCCGTGGAATACGAGGACTTGATCCAGGATTCCGCGGCGCCCTGCTGGATTGCCATGTTTTGCTCCGGTTCAGACGGTTCAGACAGTGGTCGAATTGCATCCCCGCCTGGAGGTCCAGAGCGGTTCTCGCCAAGGATGTTGTCCTGATGGCGTGATCGACGCTACTCGCCAACTGACCCGCATGAAGTGGCCGTTCACCCGACCGGATGGCATATTCCATGAGGGCCTTCCATTTCTCCGAGGCGAAGGTGTACCGTGCGGCGCCTTTGCCCCGGAGTCTTGGAAGAACCGGCTATCGCGCGTACTCCTTCGCGATGTCGGAGATGAACTGTCGCGATTGATCCACATTCAGCGCCTGCGCCCGGAGATGCTCGTACATGACGCTGTATTTCTGCACGTCATTGGCCTTCTCCAGATAAAGATCACTGGTGACGCCCTCGATGTAGACGACGCTGGAATCCGCCGCGTCAGGGAACTCCAGAATCGCGTACTGGCCGTTCAGACCCGGGTGCGCCCCCATGTCGAAGGGAATCACCTGAACGGTGACGTGCGGCAGCTGCGACTGCTCGACCAGGTGCTCCAACTGCTCGCGCATGACGTTCTTGCCGCCCACGGTGCGGCGCAGCGCGGCCTCGTCGAGGACCGTCCACAGGCGCAGCGGGTTCTCCGGGGCCTGGATGCGCTCCTGGCGGCGCATGCGCACCTGGACGCGCTTCTCGATGTCCTGGGAAACCGTTTCTGGAAGCGCGCCGTTGATGAGCGCCTCCGCGTAACCACGGGTCTGGAGCAGGCCCGGCACGACCTGCGGGTCGTAGATCCGCAGGCTCGCCGCGTCCGTCTCCAGGCCGATGTAGACCGAGTACGGGATGTCGCCGAAGGAGTGCCACCAGCCCTGCTGGCGCGAGTCCTTGGCCATCTGCATCAGCGAGTCCACGATCCGGTGGTCCTCGACCTCGTAGACCCCGCACAGGTCGCGGACATCGCGCTGGCTGATGCTGCGCCGCCCGTTCTCCAGGCGGCTGATCTTCGACTGCGACACCAGCAGGCGCTCGGCGACCTCTTCGGCGGTCATGCCCTTGAGCTCGCGGAGCCGGCGCAGCTCCTGGCCCAGTCGGCGTCGCCTTACGGTGGGATTGACGTTGGACGCCACGGGACGTGCACCTCCGGCTGCGTGCATTTCGTTGTTCCGCATACTTTGCGTATCTGCTGCTCAGCAGATTGCCACTTCGGTCCGTCCCGGCGCTGGGGAATGACGGATATGCGGTGGACACGCGTGCGGGACGCGGTGCGAACGCGAACGCGCGGGGTGAGGGCCGGGTCGTCGTCCGGACGGCCGGTCCCTCACCCCGCGCGGTACAGCGGCTCCCGAACCGGTCCTGGGGACTGAGGTGCGGCGCTGGTGCGGGTTCGTGCGTCGGTGCGGCGGTGCCTGTGGTGCGGGCCGCCGTCTAGTGGGCCACGGCGCGCGCCATGGATCCGTGGCGCGGCTGCATCGGAACACCCCTGGCCGGCTCCGGTGCGCCCCGGCCCGCCGCGGTGGCGGGCGAACGGCGTGGCTGCGCGGCCACCCCGTTCTGGACGTCCATCACGGCGTGCGCCACGAGACCGCCCATGGGGTCGTGCCTGATCAGGTCCCGCAGCCGGGAGCGGGACGATCGTCCCTCGTTGCCCGGGTACAGGTGCTTGCCGAGACCGACCGCGTGGGCCAGTGCGGCGAGCGCCGCGGTCCGTGGGTCCGGCGGTACGCCGGTACGGATCGCCGAGTCCAGCCGGGTCCTGATCTCCCGGCTGATGGCCGTGTCCGTCGCCTGGTAGCGAGTCGTCGGCAGCACTCCGCACATCTGGCCCGCCACGGCATGCACCATGCCGCACCGCTCCAGATGCGAGAGATACGTCTGGCGCAGCCCGAGGCGGGGCCCGCCGATCCAGTGGACGGCCCGTACGGGAGCGCCGCGCCTTCGCAGCAGCTCCAACGCGCAGTCCAGTGTCGGATCTCCAGTCGGCCGTGGCACCACCACGGCGATACGATCCCCGTCTGGGGCTATCCGTCCGGCCAGCGCCAGCTCTACTAGCTGTGCACCGGCCAGACCGAGGTCGAGCGACTGCGGCTGCGCTGTGGTACCCGTGGCCGGGTCCAGAGCGAGCAGCAGAAGCTCCTCCGGAATTGTTCTGCGGCTCCTGCCCATCCATGCCTCCCCGCGTGGATGAATGACAGGGTGACCCCTCTCACATTGGTCTGTCGAGAGTGCGTGGGGGGTTTGGACGGGAACCGGTAGGTATGTCGTTCTCGTCTACCCAGGGGGTCAAGCCCCCAGCACAGGACACTGGTACATGGTTCGGACAGGGCTGGACTGTCCGGCGCTAAGTGGTGAGCGGTCGAGGAGGCATCGGTGGCGGGGACCCCCGACAGGTCGGAGCAGCAGACGCCGGGCGAGGACCCGCGGCTCGCGGTGGCGCGTTCGCGGGAGAAGCCCGTGGCGCCGGCGGGCGTGGATCAGGCGACGGCGGTGTTCTCCGTCCGGGACGTGACCGAGGGCTCCGCCGGTTCCGCGGAGACGGAGTCGGCGGAGCCGGACTCGGCCTCCGACTCGGCCCCGGCGGAACCCGGGACGGAAGAGGCGGGTGACGCGCGGCTGCGGGCAGCCGTGGCCGCCTGGGTCTCCTCCGACACGCCTCCGGTCCCGTCGGCCCGGGAGGAACCGTCCGAGGCGGCCTCGGAGGACGCGACCGAGGACGCGACCGAGGGCGCGGCTGAGGGCGCGGCTGAGGACACGGCTGAGGGTGCCTCCGAAGGCGCCTCCGAGGACGCGCCCGCCGACGCTCCTGAGGACGCGGAGGCCGTGAAGGCGGACGCCGAGGGCGATGAGGAGCCCGAGCCGGCCGATGCCGAGCCCGCGGACGCGAAGGTGGACGCCGGGGCCGATGACGAGGCCGGGCCGGCGGAGGACGCCGCCCGCGCCCCGGAGCCGGAGGCCGATTCGACCGACGACGCGGACGAGGAGCCCGAGCCGGCCGACGCGGAGCCCGCGGACGCGAAGGTGGACGCCGAGGCCGAGGAGAAGGCCGAGCCGGCCGACGCCGAGCCCGAGTCGAAGCCTGACGCCAAGGCCGACGACAAGCCTGCCGAGCCCAAGGCCGAGGCCGAGGACAAGTCCGCCGCGCCCAAGCCTGACGCCAAGGCCGAGGACAAGCCTGCCGAGCCGGAGGCCAAGACCGACGACAAGCCTGCCCTCGATCAGGCCACCGCCGTGTTCAAGGCCGTCGCCCCGCCGAAGGGCGAGGCCGAGGCCGAGACCCAGGACAAGCCTGCCGCGCCGAAGTCTGACGGCAAGGCCGACGCCGAGCCGAAGGCCAAGGCCGGGGACAAGCCCGCCGAGCCCGAGGCCGAGGCCGAGCCCGAGGCCGGGGACAAGTCCGCCGCGCCGAAGCCGGATGACAAGGCCAAGGCGGCCGACGACAAGCCTGCCGTCGATCAGGCCACCGCCGTGTTCAAGGCCGTCGCTCCGCCGAAGGTGGACCAGCCGACGACCATGCTGAAGTCGCCGGCCGCCAAGGCCCCCGCGGCGAAGCCCCAGCCGGCCCCCGAGCCCGCATCCGAGCGCACCAGCAAGTTCGTACCGCTCAAGCGGGACGCCCCCGAGCCCGCGCCCGCCCCCGCGCTGGACACCCCCGAGCGCACGACCCAGCAGCCGCTTCCCCCGAAGCCCCCGCTGGACCTGCTCGCCGAGCTGACGAACACGCCGCCGCCCCCGGAGACCCGCGTCCGCACCGCCGTGCGCCGCGTCAAGATCTGGACCCCGCTGGTCATCCTGCTGATCGTCGCGTTTGCGATCGTGCAGGTCGTCCGCCCCCTCCCGGCCCCGACCCTGGCGCTCACCGCCCAGGAGACGGTGACGTTCGAGGGCGGCAAGCCCAGCGTGCCGTGGCCCAGCCAGGGCCAGGCCGCGATGGACGTCAACGGCATCGGCACGTTCGGCACCTCCGGCGACCAGAAGCCCGTACCGATCGCCAGCATCGCCAAGGTCATGACGGTCTACCTGATCCTGCGCGACCACCCGATCAAGTCGGCCGAGGACAGCCCGAAGATCCCCGTCGACGCCGCCGCGCAGAAGCACTACGAGACCGGCAAGGCGGAGAACGAGTCGGTGGTCAAGGTCACCGAGGGCCAGAAGATCTCCGAGTACGAGGCGCTGCAGGCGGTCATGCTGCCGTCCGCCAACAACATCGCGAAGCTGCTCGCCCGCTGGGACACCGGCAGCTCCTCCGAGGACGCGTTCGTCGAGAAGATGAACAAGACCGCGAAGGAGCTGGGGATGAAGAACACCCACTACACGGACCCCAGCGGCCTGGACAAGACGACCGTCTCGACCGCCGAGGACCTGGTGAAGCTGGGCCGCGCCGCGATGGAGAACGCGACGTTCCGTGAGATCGCCCGCCAGCCCAGCTACATGGACCTCAACGGCGACAAGCAGAACAACTTCTTCGGCCTGGTCCCGACCGTCGCGATCGGCATCAAGACCGGTACGACCACCGCGGCCGGCGGCAACATCCTGTTCGCCGCGGAGAAGGAGGTCGACGGCAAGCGCCAGGTGATCATCGGCGCCGCCCTCGGCCAGTTCGGCAAGCCCGGCGTGGCCAACATCGACGAGGTCACCGGCGTGGTCCGCGGCCTCATCGAGTCCGGCCAGGAGGCGCTGACCGCCAAGAAGATCGTCAAGAAGGGCGACGTGGTCGGCCAGGTCGACGACGGCCTCGGCGGCACGACCCCGGTCGTCGCGACGAAGGACGTCTCCGCGGTCGGCTGGTCCGGACTGACGGTCAAGCTGCGGCTCGACGCGGAGAAGGGCAAGGAGATCCCGCACGCGGCGAAGGCCGGCACGGTGGTCGGCGTGCTCAGCGTCGGCGACGGCAAGAACGACGCCGTCGAGGTCCCGGTCGCCCTCCAGAGCGACCTGACCGAGCCGGGCTTCGGCGCGAAGATCAAGCGCGTCTCCTAGGCGCGCGGGTGCCTCCCGGCCCGGGAGGCGGGAACGGCACCGGAAGGCCGGGCGCGCGCGTCGCGCCCGCCCTTCTCGGCGCCCGCGCGCAGGCCGCGTGCTAGCGTCGCGAGACCGGGGCGCGGACGTTCCCTCGGCCGGTGGGATCGGTGACGACGACGGAACGTACGGGAGTGTCAGCAGTGGCCACAGCGGAGCCGACGCGCACCGACGACGACCCCGGCACGGACGCGGGCCGCGTCCGAATAGGGCCTCCCGGACCACCGGACACCGGCTCCGCCGTACGCGTCTGGCTGCGCCGGGCCGAGCGGCACCCGGTGCTGGTCGCCACGGCGGCCGCCGCCGCGCTCCACCTCCTGTGGTTCTTCACGTTCGCGAACAGTGGCGGCGACCTCGCCGCGCAGGACGCCTGGGCCGAGTTCGTCGGCCGGCACCCCGACTCCGCGTACAACCTCGCCTGGTACGGCGGCATGCACCCGGTGTCGTACAGCGTGGTGTCCCCGTACCTGATGTCCGTGCTCGGTGTGCGGACGACGATGATGATCGCCGGGACGCTCTCGGCGGCGCTGCTGACGATGGTCCTCATCCGGACGCGGGTCGTCGCGCGCCCGCTGTGGCCCGCGCTCGCCGGTGTCTTCGCGCTGCTGTGCAACGCGGCGTCGGGCCGCGTCACGTTCGGGCTCGGCATGACGTTCGGCCTCGCCGCGGTCGCCGCCGTGTTCTGCTGGCCGTACCGCTGGCGCTACCGGCGCTGGGCGAAGGCCGCCGTCGCCGCGCCGCTCGCCGGGATCGCGACGGCCTGCTCGCCGGTCGCCGGACTGTTCGTGGGTCTGGTCGCGGTGGCCCTGTTCCTGCAGAAGCGGCGTCCCGGCGCGTACGCGCTCGGGCTCGCGCCGGCCGCCGTGGTCGGGCTCTCGGCCTGGCTGTTCCCGTTCTCGGGCACCCAGCCGATGTCGTTCGGCTCGGCGCTGCTGCCGCTCGTGTACGGCGTCCTCTGCTTCCTGCTGGTGCCCAAGGAGTGGGTGACGGTCCGGATCACCTCCGCCGTCTACAGCCTCTCCGTGCTGCTCGTCTGGCTGATCAGCTCGCAGATCGGGTCGAACATCACCCGGCTGCCGATGCTGTTCGCGGGGGTCGCGCTGCTCGCCGCGCTGCCGTTCACCGTGCCGCGCTCGCGCAAGTGGTACGTCATCGTCGTCACGTTCGTGGGCATGAACGTGTGGGTCGGCTTCAAATCCGTCGACGACGTCGTCCACACCACCCCGGCCGCCTCCTGGGCACGCGAACTGGCCCCGCTCGTCAACGAGCTGCAGGAGGTCAAGGCCGAGCGAGGCCGCGTCGAGGTCGTCCCGGCCCGCTCGCACCGCGAGGCCTCCGCGCTCGCCCCGTACGTGAACCTGGCGCGCGGCTGGACCCGGCAGGCCGACATGAAGCGCAACCCGCTCTTCTACGACGACACCCTGAACGCGGCGAACTACCACGACTGGCTCCAGCGCTGGGCCGTGCACTACGTGGTGCTGCCCAAGGGCGAGCCCGACGGGGACGGCGGCGAGCGGGAGCGGGAGCTGGTGCAGCGCGGTCTGCCGTATCTGCGCCAGGTGTGGGGCGACGCGAACTGGCAGCTGTTCGCCGTCACCGACCCCACTCCGATGGCGGAGCCGAACGCGGTGGTCGACGCCGCCGAGCAGAGCGAGCTGACCATCGAGGTCACCGAGCCGGGCCGCATCCTCATCCGCGTCCTGTACTCGCCGTGGCTTTCGGTCGTCGACGAGGACGGCAACAGCCTGGGCAGGCCGCAGGAGACGGAGGCGTCGAAGCGGGCCCGCGAGCGGGACGACAGCCTGCCGAAGAAGTACACGAACGCGCACGGCTGCCTCATGGAGGCCGAGGAGGACGCCTCCGGCGACCGCTGGACCGAACTCCTCGCCCCCCGCGCCGGCACCTACCGCCTCGCGGCTCCGGTCAAGATCCCCCGCGGCACCCCGTGCCCGGAGGAACTCCAGTAGTCACTTCTCGCGCGCACGGCGTGTGGCGGGCGTCACATTCGGTGGGCTGTCACATCCGTGCGGTGCGGCGGGTCGAGGGGGTGAGGTTCCCGCAGCGGGGGCCCGAACCGAGGAGTGCCTGATGTCCGTCGCCCATGTCGTCGTCACCGTGTTCGCCGCCGTCCTGGTCGGCTTCTCCGCCGTGTCCGTCTTCGCCCGCGCCCCCTGGGTGGTCAAGCCGATCGCCGACTACGGGATCCCGGCCGGCTGGATGCCGTGGCTGGGCACCGCCAAGGCCGCCGGCGCGCTGGGCCTCCTCGCCGGGCTCGCCGTGCCGGTGCTCGGCACGGCCGCCGCGATCGGGCTGATCCTGTACTTCACCGGGGCCGTGATCGCGGTGGCGCGGGCCCGCTGGTTCTCGCACCTGGCGTTCCCGCTCGTGTACGCGGCCCCGGTGGTCGCGGCACTGGTCCTCGCCCAGGCCGCCTAGGCGGGGCCCTGGTGGCTCCGGGCCCGCGTGTCCTGGATGCGGACGTGGACGTGCATGTCGTGCCAGCCGTCGGTGTGCAGCGCGGAGCTGCGCCGGGTGCCCTCCAGCGCGTAGCCGGCCTTCTCGGCGACCCGGCAGGACGGCTCGTTGCGGGTGGAGTGCTCGAGGTCGATGCGGTGGAAGCCGGCCGCCAGGGCCCAGTCCGTCAGTGTGGTCAGGGTCTTGGGGGCGGCTCCCTGGCCGCGGGCATCGGGCAGCATCCAGTAGCCGATCTCCGCGACGCCCTCCACGAGGTCCATCGCGCGCAGCGCCATCCGGCCGAGCGGGGCGCCGTCGGAGGCCCGCGCGACGATCCACTGCGCGGCGGTCTCCTCCCGCCAGCCGCGCAGGACGTCCTCGATCCATTCGAGCGCCTCGTCGCGGGAGTCCATCGTGCGGGCGTGCCAGAACTGGAGCGCGGGGTCCTGGAACGCGGCGTGGACGGCGTCCGCGTCGGAGGGCGCGGCGGGGCGGAGCAGGAGGGTGCCGTCGGCGGTGGGCAGGGTCGGCTGCGGGACGGAGGAGAAGGTGCCGGGCTTGATCGTGTTCACGAGAGCTGAGGGCATGCCCGCATGATGGCGACTCCGCCGCCCGACCGCACCCGAGATTCGCCACCCACCTGCTCTGACCTGGGCTGATCGTGCGTGTTGCAGCATGTGCACGCCTGTTGCGCCAGGATTGCTACGGTCGGCCGGACCGGACGGAGCGCTACGAAGGAAGGGGCCGTCCATGCACCCGCCCATGCACCCGCACCCGCCGGAAGTGCTCTGCGTCGGCGAGACGATGGCGCAGGTGACACCCGTCGACGGTGGCGGCCTCGAACGCGGCACCACGGCCCGCCTCGCGGTCGCGGGCGCCGAGTCCACCGTCGCCCAGTACCTCGCCGACCTCGGCCACGGGACCGCCTGGCTGAGCCGGGTCGGCGACGACCCCTTCGGGCGGCGGATCCGCGCGGCCGTCGCGGCGCGCGGCGTCGACGTCACCGGAGTGCGCACCGACCCCTCGGCCCCGACCGGCGTCTACTTCAAGGACCCCGGCCCGGACGGCGCCACCCGCGTCCACTACTACCGCGCGGGCTCGGCCGCCTCCCGGATGACGGCCGCCGACGCCCGCGCCGTCGACCTCACCGGCGTACGGCTCCTGCACCTGACCGGCATCACCCCGGCCCTGTCCGAGAGCTGCGCCGCGCTCGTGGCGGCGCTCATGGACCGGGCGCGGGCGGCCGGTACCCGCATCTCCTTCGACGTCAACCACCGCCCCGCGCTGTGGAGTTCACCCGGCGCCGCCGCGACGGAGCTGCTCGCGCTCGCCCGGCGGGCCGACGTCGTCCTGGTCGGCCGCGACGAGGCGGAGACCCTGTGGGGCACGCCCACCGCGCGGGACATCCACGAGCACCTCGCCCCGCGCGGCATCCTCGTCGTCAAGGACGGCGCGGTCGGCGCGACGGAACTCGCGGGCGAGGCATGTGAGTTCGTGGCCGCGCCGGTCGTGGAGGTCGTCGAGGCCGTCGGCGCGGGGGACGCGTTCGCCGCGGGCTATCTGAGCGGCCTCCTCCGCGACCTGCCCGCACCCGCCCGTCTCGCCCTCGGCCACCGCCTGGCCGCCCGTACGCTGAGCAGCGTCGAGGACTACGTACCGGCCACCGGTGCGCGGGCCGCCGGCGCGGAAGGAACGTGACACCGTGTCGCAGACGGTCTCCCGGGCCATCGACATCCTGGAGTTCGTCGCCCGCGAACCCCGCACCCAGTCGCAGGTCGGCGCGCACCTCGGCGTGCACCGCTCGACCGCGCTGCGCCTCCTGGAGTCCCTGACCGACGGAGGGCTCGCGCGCCGCCTGCCCGACGGCCGGTACGGGATCGGGCTGCGGCTCGCGGGCCTCGCGCGGCTGGCCGAGGAGCAGTTCGGGCTGACCGACGTGGCCCGCGAGCACCTGCGCGGCCTCGGCGCCCGCACCGGCCACACCGTGCACCTCGCCGCCCTGGAGGACGACCGGATCGTCTACGCGGACAAGATCGACCCCGTCGACGGCATCCGCCTCTACGCCGAGATCGGCCGCCCCGTGACCCTGCACACCGCGGGCGTCGCGAAGGCGATCCTCGCGCACCTGCCGCCGGAGCGGACCGCCGCGATCCTCGCCGCGTCCTGCGACTTCGCCCCGCACACCGCGACGACGATCACCGACCCGGCCGCGTACCGCGCGGTGCTCGACGCGACGCGGGCCCGCGGCTGGGCCGTCGACGACGGCGAGTACGAGGACTACGTCAACTGTCTCGCCGCACCCCTGCGGGACAGCGGCGGCGCGGTCGTCGGCGCCGTCTCCGTCACGGCGCTCAAGGCGCGCGCCGACCTGCCCGCACTGGAGGCCGGCGTCCTGCCGGACCTGCTGTCCACCGCCGCGACGATCTCCGAGGAGCTGGGATGGCGCCCCTGAACCCCGCACCCGTACCTGGGCCCGTGACTTTCGAGGAACTCTTCGCCGGGGTGCCGGTGATGGCGATCCTGCGGGGGATGCCCGCCGGCCGCACCGTCGAACTCGCCGTCCGCGCCTGGGATCTGGGCATCGAGTGCGTCGAGGTGCCGGTGCAGGACGAGGCGGCGGGGCGGGTGCTCGCCGAGGTCGTCGCGGCAGGCGCCGAGCGCGGCAAGCCGGTCGGCGCGGGCACGGTCACCTCGGCGGAGCGGCTGGCGCGGGCGGTCGCGGCGGGCGCCGCGTTCACGGTCGCGCCGGGACTCGACGCTCGGGTCGCGCGGGCCAGCGTGGAGGCCGGCCTTCCGCATCTGCCCGGGGTCGCCACCCCCACCGACGTCCAGGCCGCGCTGGCCCTCGGCCTCGACTGGCTGAAGGCGTTCCCGGCGAGTGTGCTCGGGACCGGCTGGTTCCGCGCGATGCGGGGCCCGTTCCCCGAGGTGCCGTTCGTGGCGACGGGCGGCGTCGACGCGGAGAACGCGGCCGCGTACCTGGCCGCCGGGGCGCGGGTCGTCGCCGTCGGCTCCGCGCTGGAGGACCCGGAGCAACTGCCCCGGCTCGCCGCGCTGCTGAGTCGCGGACCCCAGCCGAACTGAGTACGAGCGCGCTGTTCCGGCCCGGCCGCGCCCGCGATCCTGAGGTCATGAGCAGATCCTCTTCCTCCGCCGACCGCCGCCCGGCGCTCGTGTCCCTCGTCGTGGCCGGCTGCGCGGCGGCCGCGTGGGCCGTCTGGCTGGGCTGGGACCAGACGCGCGACGTGCACCCCGACGGCTCGGTGACGGGCCCGTACGAGGCCTGGCAGGTCGTCGGCCTGGTCCTGACCCTGTTCGTCCCGGTCTGCTGGGCCACCCTGCGCGGGCACTCCAGGGCCGCGGGCCTCGGCACGACCGCGGGCCTGGCGGTCGCCGCCGGCTACGACTGGTCGGACGACGCGAGCGGGCTGTTCATGGTCGGCGTGACGATGCTGGTCCTGGGGTCGCTGGCCGGTACGGCGCTGATCACCGGGATCGTCAACGCGGTGCACGGCGCCGCACGCGGCTGGGGCCGGCGCGCGGCGCACTGAGTCCATCGGGGCCGGGCCCGCAGAGGGGTGGCCGGGCCTGCTGAAGGACGGCTGGGCCCGCTGAAGGACGGCCGGGCGCGGAGACCGCGCGCCCGGCCGCCGTCACTCACCGGCGCTCGCGCACCACCATCGCCGAGCCGCCGCCCCGCCGCTCCGGCTCCGCGACCGCCGTCACCGATCCGTGCGGGCCGAACTCCAGCGCCGCGACCGCCCCGATCTCGGGAGACGGCGTGAACGTCTCCGGGGCGAGCACGAAGCGGTGACCCAGGGCCTCCAGGGCCGGGGCCTCGGGCGAGTCGAGGAACGCCGGCTCGGCCTCCGTCGTGGCACGGTTGCGCTGCGAGATGCGGGGCGCGGCGACCGCCTCGGGCAGGGACATCCCGAGGTCGATGCGGTTGACCAGGGTCTGCAGCACGGTCGTGATGATGGTGGCGCCGCCCGGCGAGCCCACCGCGAGCAGCGGCTCACCGTCGCGCAGGACGATCGTCGGGGACATGCTGCTGCGCGGCCGCTTGCCGGGGCCGGGCAGGTTCGGGTCCGGGACGCCCGGGGCGAGCGGCGCGAAGTCGAAGTCGGAGAGCTCGTTGTTGAGCAGGAACCCGCGCCCCGGCACCGTGATCGCGGATCCGCCGGTCTGCTCGATGGTCAGGGTGTACGAGACGACGTTGCCCCAGCGGTCGGACGCCACGAGGTGCGTGGTCGACGGGCCCTCGTGCGGTTCCTGGACGCCGGTGCCGCGGACACAGCCCTGGCCGGAGCCGTGCGGGGCGCGCGGGTCACCGGGGGCGAGCGGGCTGGTCAGCGCCCGGTCGGGGCGGATCAGGCAGGCCCGGTCCTTGGCGAACTCCTTGGACAGCAGCCCGGCCGTCGGCACGTCGGAGAACGCCGGGTCGCCCACCCACCGGTTGCGGTCCGCGAACGAGATCCGGCTCGCCTCCAGGTAGTGGTGCAGCGCCTGGGTCCGGCCACCGGCGGACAGGTCGTAGTTCTCGAGGATGTTCAGGGCCTCACCGACCGTGGTGCCGCCGGACGACGAGGGCGCCATGGAGTACACGTCGGAGCCGCGGTACGTGGTGTGGGTCGGGGTGCGCGGGATCGCGCGGTAGCCCGCGAGGTCCGGGAGCTCCATGGACCCGGGGCGCACGTGGCGCGTCGACCCCTCGGCGACCGGCGGGTGCTGCACCGTACGCACCACGTCCCGTCCGATGGACCCGCCGTTCATGGCGCCGGCGCCCTCGTGGGCGAGCTGCCGGTAGGTGCGTGCCAGATCCGGGTTCCGGAAGCGTGAGCCGACGACGGGCAATTCGCCGCCCGGCAGGAAGAGTTCGGCCGTCGAGCTGAAGTCACGGAACCGCTTCTCGTTCATCGCGGTCTGCGCGCGGAACTCGTCGTTGACGACGAACCCCCGCTCCGCGATCCGGGTCGCGGGCCGCAGCGCCTGCTTCAGGGGGACGGTGCCCCAGTCGTCCAGCGCCTTCTGCCAGGTCGCCGGGGTGCCCGGAACGCCCACGGACAGACCGGAGTTGACGACCTCGTCGAAGGGGAGCGGCTTGCCGGTCGCCGGGTCCAGGAAGGCGTCCGGCCGCATCCGCGCCGGCCCCGTCTCCCGCCCGTCGATCGTCTTCACGGTCCGGCTCGCGGCGTCGTAGTACACGAAGTAGCCGCCGCCCCCGATGCCCGCCGAGTACGGCTCGACGACCCCGAGCGCGGCGGCGGTGGCGACCGCCGCGTCGACGGCGTTGCCGCCCTTGCGGAGCACGTCGAGACCGGCCTGAGAGGCGTACGGGTTGACGCTGGACACCGCGCCGCCGCTGCCGGTGGCGACGGCCTGCTTGGCGGGCGGGCTCGCTTCGGGCCGGCCGGTGCCGGCACTCGCGGGGGGACCGCTCAGGACGGGAAGCAGGAGCGCGGCCGCGCAGGCGGCGGCGCCCGCGCTGTGACGGACAGCCATCATCAGTGAAGCCTCCGAAGATCAACGGCGAGGGAACCGCCGCCGACCCTGACAGCGTCCGGCCAGGTCAGCAACGAGGCGCGAGAAGATTTGCGTGAGATCTGAGGTTCCTGACGAGTAGGGTCACCGGACCCGACTCGACCCGACCCGGCCTGAATCGGCCCGTCCCGGCTCGACTCCGCCCGGGTCAGTCGCGCAGCTGTGCCGGCGCCTGCTGTGCGGGCAGGGCCGGTTCCCCGTAGGAGGTCAGCGGCGTGCCCTCCGGATAGCGGGCGCAGGAGGAGTACGCGGCGACCTGGAGCCGGTCGCGCGGATACGACTGGATCTGGATCTGGTCCTCGTCCCCGCCGCCGGGCGGCCGCAGCCGCATGAAGGGCCGGGTGCCGTCGTGGTCGTACTCGACGACCTCCCAGCCCCGGGGTTCCAGCCGCTTCTCGACGCGCCGGAGCCCCGCGGCGGCGTCCGCCGGCGACACCCCGGTGAGCGCCCATTCGCTGTGCACCGTGACCACGCCGTCGGCGCTGGGAGGGGAGTCGGCGAGCTGGTCGGAGAAGTGCCGCAGCCCGCGCGGACGACAGCTGCTGCCGTACGCCTCCACGGCCCGGCCGGGCCACGCGCGGTCGAGCCCGGCGTCCGGCAGGGCGAGCGCGTCGTAGACGTCCTGCGTCCGTTCGTCGATCCGGCTCGCCGTCACGGCGGGATCGGCGACGGGGTACGGCTCCCCGTTCCACACCGTGTCCACGGCCTGCGTCAGCCACATCCACCGGACGACGAGCCAGGCGACGCCGAGCGGCACGACGACCCAGACGAAGGCTCTGCCGCGGCTCACGCCCCCAACACCTGCATGACGACGAAGAGGACCACCAGAACCCCGAAGCCCACCGCGGCGGCGCGGGTGCCGCCCTTGGGCAGGAAGATCGCGAGGATGGTGCCGAGGGTGACGAGCGGTACGACGCCCTGCGCGAGGACGAGGAGCGTGTCGCCGCCCCGGACGTCACCCACGCCGTCCTGGCAGGTGGAGCAGGAAATGGCGAGCAGCGGCCCGAGAACCCCGATCACGAGCCCGGCGAACATCACCATCACGGCGAGCACGCAGAACCAGACCCAGTCCCCGAAGCCCCGCCGCGCGTTCGTTCCGTTCGTGCCGCGAGTCATGCCGTGAGGCTACGAACCGATGGCCCGGCCGGGCATCCGTGCGGGTACTCAGATCCCCGATGACGGTCTGAGTCTCCCGCACAGGCATCGCTACTCGGAATGCCGCGGCGGACTGTCGTAGCCCGTGGTTACGCTGCGGGCATGAACGCGATGTGGGATGCCCTGGCCGCGACGCCCCTTCCGGAGGTGCGGCGGCGGGCGGCCGTGATGGACGAGCTCGCCGAGGTCGCGCCGGTGGCGGTCGCCGGTGCGCAGCGGCTGGCCTGGAACGACGGGGGCGGGCAGTCCGCGGTCTGGTACTTCACGGAGGACGGCCGCGCGCTGCTGCTGACCTTCGACCACGAGACCGAGCTGAACCTGTACGCCGAGGAGGACTACGCCCTTCAGGAGTCGCTCTACGAGGGCGTCCCCGAGGACCTTGTCGCCCTGGTCCGCGACCGGCCCGAGAACTACGAGTCGCTGAACCTGACGGACGCCGCGACCGGGCGGAGCATTCACTACGCGGGCGGCGTCTTCTGGTTCGACGGCACGCGCTGGTATGTGGCCGACGGGCTGGCGAAGCACTGCCAGGGCGAGGGCCTGGACCTCTTGGCCGAGTCCGGCTTCGACTACTGCCTGGACGACTACCTCTTCGGCCAGGACTTCACCCCGGAGGCCGTCCTGGCGCACCGGGACGAGGACGGGCAGTACGAGGACGAGAAGGAGAAGGAAGCGGATCTGGTCGAGCTGCGGGAGGTCTTCGGCCGGCACGGTTAGCCGGTCGGGTTGGCCATGCGCCGATCCGCGACGGCCGGCCGCACCGTCGCGGATCGAGGGGGACAGGGAGCGGTCGTTCTAGCGGCGGGTCAGGACCTCCGCGATGCGGGAGAAGCCGTCCGCGCCGTGGCCCAGTGCCACGGTGCGGCGGGCCAGACCCTCGGCGGCGCGCATCACGCCCGTGTCGATGCCGTGGGCCTCGGCGGCGTGCACGACGTGGGCCATCGTCGACACCGCGGAGGTGAGCGGGTTGCCCTCGCCCGAGTAGCCGCCGTCCTCGATGTCCTCGGCCGTCTCCTGGAAGAGCGCCGGCAGGATCGCGCCGATGCCCTGGGCGAACGGGGCGAGTTCGCGCGGCGAGACGCCCTCCGCCCGCGCCAGGGCCAGCGCGTGCATGTACCCGGTCATCGAGGTCCAGAAGACGTCGAGCAGCGCGATGTCGTAGGTCGCGGCGCGGCCGATGTCCTCGCCGAGGTGGGTGTGGGTGCCGCCCAGGGCGTCGAGCACGTCCCGGTTCTCGCGGTGGAGAGCCTCGTCGCCGCTGAGGAGCAGGACCGCGTGCGGTGTGCCGATCGTCGGCGTCGGGGTCATGACGGCGCCGTCGAGATAGCGGATGCCGTGTTCACCGGCCCAGCGCCCGGTGTCCCTGGCCCGGTCCGGGGTGTCGGCGGTCAGGTTCACCAGGGTGCGGCCCTTGAGCGCGGCGGTGACGGCGTCCTGGCGCAGCACCGCGTCCGTGGCGTCGTAGTTCACGAGGCTCACCACGGTCAGCGGACTCGCCGCGACCGCCTCCGCGGCGCTCGCCGCACCGATCGCCCCGCGCTCGACGAGTTCGCGGTCACGGCCCGGGGTGCGGTTCCACACGGTGGTGCGCACCCCGGCGTCAACGAACGCGCCGGCCAGCGCGCGGCCCATCGGACCCAGCCCGATCACCGTGACGGCGGCCGAGGAGCGCCCGGGCGTGGACTCGGGGGAAGAAGACATGACGGAACTCCCTTGTACGTAGGGTGAGAAGAGGCAAAGCGGCAACGGTGAGCAGGGCAGGGCGGAACAACTGGCGGGGAGGAGCGCGGAGATGACACGCGTCCGGATCGACGATCCCGGAGTCTGCGGGGTGGCCGTGGCGGTCGCCGCCATCGACGGCAAGTGGAAGACGCTGCTGCTGTGGCTGCTCGAGGGCGGCCCGCGCCGGCCGGGCGAGCTGCGCCGGGAGATCCCGCGGATCAGCGAGAAGGTGCTGACGCAGACCCTGCGCGAGATGGAGTCGGACGGGCTCGTCCACCGCGAGGTGTACGACGTGGTGCCCCCGAAGACCGTCTACTCGCTCACCGAGTCCGGCCTCGAACTCTCCAGGGCACTGGCGGCCCTGTCCGACTGGGGCCACCGCCGCCTGGACCGGCTCACCGCCGACCACCCGGCGCCCTGACCCCGGCTCTCCTCCTCCCCGCCGGCGTTTCCCCCGGTGTTTCCGCCCTCGTTCCCGGCCGGGATCAGGCTCTCCCGGCGAGGCGGGAGGCGACAAGTACCCACAAAAAGGTGGGTGCCGATTCCTATCGATTTGCGCAACCATCGGCCCCGGGGCAACCGTCTAAGAGAGTGACCCCTCGCCGTCGGGGTCGGTCACTTCGAGTGATGGAGGCGTACATGCCATGTTCCGCTCCTCATCTCCCTCGTCCCGCCTTCCGTCCCGCCTCCCCGCCCGCGTCACGGCCGTCACGCTGACCGCAGTCCTCGCCGGACTGGGAGCGGCAGGAACCGCGTCGAGCAGTCCGAAAGCCGTGGCCCCGGCCTCGGGCAGCCTGCGGACCTGCGCACTGGGGGACCTCTACCTCTCCATGGGACGCAAGGAAGGCGCGGCGGGCTCGCTCTACTGGACCATCCGGTTCACGAACACCAGCACCACCAGCTGCACCCTGCGCGGCTACCCGGGCGTCAGCGCCCTCGACACCGCCCACCGCCAGATCGGCCCGGCCGCCCACCGCACCGGCGAGCACGCCTCCACCGTCAGGCTGGCCCCCGCCCACTCCGCCTCCGCGGTGATCCGCACCACGAACGGCCCCCTCGGCGGCCCCTGCCTGCGCACCGGCAGCTACCTGCGCGTCTACCCGCCGGGCTCGTACCACGCGGACCTCGTCCCGGCCCGCTGGACCACCTGCTCGCACCTCTTCGACGTCAGCCCGATCAAGACCTAGAGGCTTGGCCCCGCGCATGCCGTCGTGGCCCGGTGACGCGCTCCGGG
>NZ_JBHYTK010000030.1:47950-60312 GCF_042749255.1 Streptomyces sp. NPDC059524
CCGCGGTCCCGCAGCGCGCGCCCCGCGCGCCGCCCCCCCATCCCCCCCCGCGCGGCGGGGCCCCGCCCCGGGGGTGGGGCCCGGGCGCCCGCGCCCCCCCCCCCCACGTCCTGCCTGCCGGCGGGGATCAGCTGCGCCTGTCAGCGGGAATCAGCTGCGCGTGATCTCCACCGTCGCCTCCGCGGAGGAGGCTGTGTGCCAGCGGTCGCCGCCGTACGTCACGACGTAGCGGACCTCGCCGGGCTTGGCCGGGGTGTCGGTCGCCGTGAAGGTGCCGTCGGCCGCCACCGGTACGGAGCCCAGGGAGACGCCCTCAGGGGCGGCGGCGTCGTGACGGGTGACCGTGACCGTCGTTCCGGGGGCGATCCCGGGGGTCAGCGTGCCGGTGAGGGTGAGCGTCCGGCCCTTCCTGCTGGTCGCCGGAGCGACGAGGTCGAGGGTCGTCTGCACCGGCGTGGTGACCGGGAGGGAGTGGAACCGGAGCCCCATGACCCCGCTCTCGTTCGTCACGGCGAAGAGCCGGCTCCCGTCCGGCGCCCAGGCCAGGCCCCGGACCACCGGGGTCTGCGTGGCGGTGCCCACCTCGACCGAGGTCAGCGGGGCCGAGGCCTGCGGAGCGTAGACGGACACGTCCGGCACGTCGGCGCTCGTGTTCTGCGTGGCCCCCGCCACCGTGCCGTCGGGTCCGGCGGCGACGGCCACGGGCGAGGCCGGGGCCGGGGCGGCATGCGTCGCCACGTCCGACAGATCGTCCAGGCGGAAGGCCCGGTACCCGGGCGAGATCAGGGCGGCCGTCACGATCGACCGGCCGTCCGGTGCCACGTCGATGTCCCGCAGACCGTTCATCTCGGTCCCGGACAGCACCCGCCGCTTGGTCATCACGGGTGAGCCGCTGCTCACGTCGTACACCGTCAGGGTGTTGCGGTTGGGGTCGCCGGTGCCGACCACCAGCACGTTCGGATCGGCGGGGGAGGCGACGAGCTCCGCCCCGAAGTCCAGCGAACTGTCCAGCCCCAGTGCGACGACCGGCTCGGCGGCGCCGATGTCGATCGAGCCGAGGTCGCCGCCGGAGCCGTAGCCGAACCACAGTTTCCCGCCCGCGACCGCCACGCCCCACGGGGCGATGCCGTCCCCCACGTGGTACCGCGCGGTCTCCGCCAGCGTCGCGGTGTCGTAGGCCACGATGGTGTCGATGTCGCGCGCGGCCACGTACAAGGTCTGTTCGTCGGGCGAGAGCGCCAGCCCGCCGGCCCCCGGCAGGCCGCTCAGCCACGTGCTCTTCCCGTCGTAGTCCGACACCACGACGCGGCCGTCGGCGCCGGCCGGCATGCTGAGGAAGATCTTCTGGTGACTCCCGTCGACCTTCATGTCGGCGAGTTGGTACAGCGGCAACGACACACCGGTCGCCGCGTACGCCGGGGCCGTCCCCGGTATCGCCAGAACTAAGGAACCGAGCGCCGCGGCGAACGTGGCACTCAGCATGCGTCTGGATCCGCGCATGGCGGAAACCCCCTCTGTGTCCTGTGAGTTCACGCCGGCAGCCCCCCTCGACCGGCCGGCGGAGACGACGTCTGACGCCGTCGCGATCATTCTGCGCCGGAATGTGAGGGTCCAGTGTTCTTCCTGGCAAGAAAGAGCGAGAAAGTGATCGGTGGGCCCGGGGGCACCGACGCGCACCGCCGCACGGCCACTGGTGCGCCCCCGACCGACCGAGCGATCCCGACCAGGAAGAACGCGCCATGACCCAGCAGATGATGCTCGAACGAGCCGCCGGATACGCGCGCCGCTTCGACACACTCTTCGAGGAGTACTTCGACCAGGTGGGCGCCCGGCTCGACGCCCCGTCCTTCAGCCGGTTCGCCCCCGACTGCCTGCGGCTGCTGCGGGAGTTGTCCCTGCGGGGCGGCAAGCGGATGCGGGTCGTCGTGCTGCACGAGGCGGCGCGTCTGGTGACGGACGAGCCGGCCGAAGGGCTGGACGCCGCCGCACTGAGCATCGAGCTGCTGCAGACCCACGGCCTGGTCCACGACGACCTCATCGACGACAGCCCCGTCCGCCGCGGCGGCCCCTCCACCTACTACGCCTACCGCGAGCGGTTCCCCGATCACCCGCAGACGGCCCTGGGCCTGACCGTGCTCGCGGGCGACCTGGCCCTCGCCCTGTCGCAGCGGGTGCTGCTGGAGGCGCCGGTGCCCGTGGCGTTGCGGCAGGCCATGGTCGAGGTCCAGACGCGGACGGCGGCCGACACGTTCCTGGGCCAGATCATCGACCTGGAACGCGACTTCGCCGCCGCGCCGGACGAGGAGGTGCTGCACAGCGTGGCCGACTACAAGTCGTCCCGCTACTCGGTCCTGGCACCCCTGCAACTCGGCCTCCTGGCCGCGGGCGAGGAGCCGGCCCGCTTCGAGCGGGAACTGCGCGCCTACGCACGGCTGGTGGGAATCTGCGGTCAGATGCGCGACGACTACCTCGACCTGTTCGGCGACGCGGCCACCTTGGGCAAGCCGATCGGCACCGACCTGCGCGACGGCAGACACAGCTACGCCGTCCACGCCCTGCTGGCGGCCGCCGACGACACCGAGCGCCGCGTGCTGCGGGCCGCGCTCGGCGACCCGGACTGCCCACCGCAGACCATCGCGGCGGTCCGCGAGATCGGGGAGCGCCGGGGCGTGCCGGCCCGCATGCAGGCGGCCATGAACCGCCGTGCCGACGAGGCGTCGGCGGTCGCCGCGGGCTGGCGCTCGCACTGGCGCGAGGAGGCGGTCACCTTCTTCGAACGACTGCCGCGGTGGAGTGTCGAGCGGGCGAGGTGACCCGTACGCGCTCGGCCCCCTCAGAAACGGCGAACGGCCCCTCGGAATCGGATTCCGAGGGGCCGTCCTCTGCTCTGACCCAGGTCAGACACTGTGCCCCCGGCAGGATTCGAACCTGCGACACCCGCTTTAGGAGAGCGGTGCTCTATCCCCTGAGCTACGAAGGCGCGGGGACAGCCTAGCGGATCGGGGTGGTGGGGCGGGATGGCGTGAGGGGGCGGATCGTGCGGGGGTCAGTCCGTGCGGACCGCTCGGAGGAAGGTCTGGGTGAAGGTCTCGATCGCCACCTGCTGGGGTGGGAGTTCGACGTCCGGGAGCTGGGCGAAGGACGGGCGCAGCAGGTAGTGGAGGACGATCGGGCTGGTCATCTGCTGGATGAGGAGGATGCGGGGCAGGTCGCGGACGCGGCCCGCGGTGACCTCGTCGTCCAGCCAGGTGCCGACGGCGCCCAGCATGCGGGGGAAGATCCGCTGGAAGAGGGCGTGGATGCCGGGGTCCGCTCCGGGGCGGGCGAAGACCTCGGCGAAGAAGGCGGCCAGGACGCGGGGCTCCCGGTCGAGGGCCGTCACGAAGAGCCCGTACACGCGGCGGACCGTGGTCTCCAGGTCGGCGCGCGGGCCCTTCAGGAGTTCCTCCACGTCGACGACGGGGCTGTAGCGCTCGAAGACGGCGTGGAGCAGCTCGTCGCGGCCGCCGAACGCCGCGTACAGGCTGTGGACCGAGCAGCCGGCCGCCGCCGCGACCCGCTCGAAGGTCACCATGACGAGCCCCTGCTCGCTGATCAGCGTGGCCGCGGCGTCGATCGCGCGCTCCCGTACGGGTTTCTGCGTGCCCGGTTCGATGCCCGCCGCGCGCAGGGCCTCTTCGAGGGCGCTGCGGGTGCCGCCCAGCCGGCGCATGAGGGTGCTGCGGGAGATGTCCGCTTCGTGGGCGATCTCGCGGAGGGTCACGTCGGCCACGGGGACGCCGCGGGCCGCCGCCACGCGCAGGGCGGCGTCGGTGATCTCCGGCGGGACGGGGGGCTGCGGCGAGGACGGCTCATCGGTGTTTGACACATGACTCAATGTACCCTGTAATCGAGTATCAGGCGAGCATCGGTGACGGATGATCCGTCGCCTGTCGTCGCGCGCGCCGTGCACCGCCCCGGCATCCTTCGCCCGCGACCGGGCCGTACGCAAGGAAGCGATCCTCATGATCACGAACACGGACACGACCACGGACACGACCAGGGAGACGAACACGGGCACGACCACGGAGGAGACTCCGGGGGGTGGCGTTCGGCGGCTGATCGTTGTTGTTCTCGGGCTGACCGCCCTCGTCACCGTGATGCTCTGCGCCTTCGCCCTCCCGTCCGCCAAGGGCGCCCCACACGACGTGCCCGTCGGCGTCACCGGATCGCAGCAGGTCACGCGCGTCCTGGAGCAGAAGCTGGCGGGCGACGCGTGGGACGTCCGCGTCTACGACGGGCCCGAGCAGCTCCGCTCCGCGATCCGGGACCGCGACGTCGCGGGCGGCCTCGCCGTGGCTCCCGGGGGCGTCGACGTCTACACCGCCACCGCCGGCGGACCCTCCGCCACCGGCGCGCTCACCGCCCTGAGTACGCAGCTCGCGGCTCAGCAGCACGCGGAGCCGACCGTCCACGACCTGGTGCCGTTCACCGCGGACGACCCGCGCGGCGCCGGGCTCACCGCCGCGCTGCTGCCGATGATCTTCGGCGGGATCTTCCCGGCCGTGATCCTCGGGCGGGTCTTCCCCGGACACCGCGGACTGCGGGCCCGGCTGGCCGGCGTCCTCGCCTTCGCGGTCGTGGCCGGCGCCGCCGTCGCCGCGTTCCTCCAGTACGGCACCGGGACCCTCGACGGCGACTACGTGGTCACCGCCGCCGGTCTGGCCCTCGGCATGGCCGCCCTCGCCTCCGTCGTCATCGGCCTCCAGGCGCTGTTCGGCGGGGTGGGCCTCGGGATCGGCGGCGCGGTGATGATGCTGCTGGGCAATCCGCTCTCCGGCCTGGCCACCGGCCCGCACTGGCTGCCCGCCGGCTGGGCCCTGCTCGGTCAGCTGCTGCCGCCGGGAGCCTCGGGCAGCCTCCTGCGCGCCAACGGCTTCTTCGACGGGACGGGCGCGGCCCGCCCCGCGCTGACCCTGGCCGCGTGGGTGGTCGCCGGCATCGGGCTCGTCGTCCTCGCCGACCTGCGCGGCCGGCGCCGGGGCGCCGAGGACGCCGAGGACGCCGTGGCCGCGCCGGAGCGCGCCGAGGCCGTGGCCGTCTGAGACTCACGCGGACAGCGGGCGCCGAGGGCACCTCGGGAGGCCGGGGGACAGAGGGCGTGCTATCCCGGAAGAGCGAGGTAAACGAGGGGGGCACGCTTGTCGGCGCGGGTCGGTCGTTCCGGCCCACCGGCCTCACTGAGTGGAGGTCCACTCATGACCCCGTTCCCGAACGCACTCGCCGTCGACTTCACCGGCGGCCTCAACGACGCCTGGTCGAAGGTCGCCCAGTTCGTGCCGAAGCTGATCGGCTTCCTGGTCGTCCTGGCCATCGGCTGGTTCGTGTCCAAGATGATCGCCCGCGTCCTGGACCGGGTCCTGCGCAAGGTCGGCTCGGAGAAGCTGGCCGAGCGGGCCGGTGCGGCCAAGATGCTCGAAGGGTCGAAGTACGACACCACCGGGATCATCTGCAAGGTCGTGTACTACGCCCTGCTGCTGATCACGCTCCAGCTCGGCTTCGGGGTCTTCGGCAGCAACCCCGTCTCCACCATGCTCAACGGCATCGTCGCCTGGATCCCGCGCGGCATCGTCGCGATCGTGCTGGTCGTGGTGGCCATGGCCGTCGCGAACGTCGTCCGGGACATCGTCACCAACGCCCTGTCCTCCGTCTCGTACGGGAAGACCGTCGGGACCGTGGTGTGGGCCTGCATCGTGGCCCTCGGCGTGATCGCCGCGCTCGGCCAGGCCGGGATCGCGACGACCGTCACGCAGCCCGTCCTCTACGCGGCTCTCGCGGCCGCCGCGGGCATCATGATCGTCGGCGTCGGCGGCGGGCTCATCGGCCCGATGCGCCAGCGCTGGGAGCGGTGGCTGAACAAGGCCGAGGAGGAGACCGCGAAGGCGCGCGGCGTCGGCGGCACCGGGGCGTACCAGGCGGGTCGCGAGGACGCGCTCACGCACCAGCCGGTGCAGGACCGGGAGCGCACCGACCCCCGGGCCGGCGGTTCGACGAGCGGCTGAGCCCGGCCGGCGGTCCAGCGCATCGAGCCCCGAGATCAGCGAGCGACTGAGGTCAGCGAGCGTCCGGGATCAGCGAGCGCCTGAGATCAGTGAGTGGCTGAACGGTTTCCGTTCAGCAGGTCGTGCCGCTTCACCAGCCAGCTGATGGCGGTGAGGCGGCACACCGCGTAGTCGTGGCCGACCGGCTCCCGCCAGCCCGTCTCGTCGAGGGCGTCGAGGAAACCCAGCGTGTAGTCGGAGAGGAGCTCGGCGTCGGGCGCCGGCGGTTCGAGGTCCGCGCCGGTGACCTCCAGACGGTCGCGGAGCGCCGACACGTGCTGGTCGACGGCGGCCGTGAAGGCGGGCTCGAAGGCGAACTCGGCGAAGCGCGGGCCGTACGCCTCGCTGACCCGGGCGAGAGGGGACATGCCTCAAAAGTACGGGGGAGGGGGTGGCCGGGGGAGGGCCTTTCGGGGTGCCGTTGGTCACTGCGTTCGTCCCCTGATGTCCCTGTCTGTCGGGGCCGAAAGACCCAGTGCGCGCCCCCTGCGCGTCCGGTGCGCCCGGCGGTTCCGACGCGCGTATTGACGGGCGCCGGGACCGGCCGCGTAGCGTCCCGGCATGGATTCCCTGGACGCGCTGCTCACCGCTCCGGGCGCCCCCTTCTCCGTGGAACGCGGCGCGGACGGGCGCCTCGCGTACGCCGAAGGACCGCGCACCCTGCGGGAGTTCGCCGAGACGACCTGGGCGTACGGCGACACCCCGTTCCTGATCACGGAGGACGGGCGGACCACGTACGCCGAGTTCTTCGCCGCCGCGTCGGCGCTCGCCCGCCGCTTCCTCGATCCGGACGAGGGCTACGGGCTGCGGCCCGGCGACCGTGCCGTGATCGCCATGCGCAACCACCCCGAGTGGCAGACCGCCTTCTGGGCCGCCCAGCTCGCCGGCCTCGTCGCCGTCCCGCTGAACGCCTGGTGGACCGCCGACGAGTGCGCGTACGCCCTCGACGACTGCCGGCCCGGGGTGCTGATCGTCGACGGGGAGCGCTACGAGCGGGTGCGGCCCTGGCTCGGCACGGTCCCCGACCCGCCATGGACGCTCGTGTGCCACGGGGAGGGGCGCGCCGTGGACGGGCCGCGCGTCGAGCGGTACGAGGAGCTGCCCGCCGCCGATCCGCTGCTCGGGCCGCCGGACGTCGACGTGCTCCCCGAACAGGACGCCACGCTCCTCTACACCTCCGGCACCACCGGCCGGCCCAAGGGCGCCGTCGCCACGCACCACGCGCAGACGGGCGCCATCGCCAACGCGCTCTACTTCTCCGCCCTCTCGGCGCTGCGGCGCGGGCTCGTGCCGGGGCAGGGGCCGGCCCAGATCGGGATGCTGACCTTCCCGTTCTTCCACGTCGCGGCGTTCACCGGGTTCTTCCGGGCGATGGCGGTGGGCGGCACGCTGGTGCTGCTGCGCAAGTGGGACCCGGACGTCGCCGTGCGGCTGGTGCGGGAGCACGGCGTCACCGGGTTCGGCGGCGTGCCCACGACCGCGCTCCAGCTCCTCGAACGCGCCGCCGAGCTGGACGACGACCTGCCCACGCTCACCTCCGTCAGCACCGGAGGCGCCCCGGCCCCGCCGCAGCTCGTCCAGCGGCTCACCGCCCGCTACGGGGAGCGGGTCGAGCCGGCCAACGCGTACGGGCTCACCGAGACGCTCGGCGCGGTCACGGCCACGTTCGGGGAGCAGTACCGCAAGGGGCCGGACAGTGTGGGGCGGCCCGCGCCGGCGGTCGAGGTGCGGATCGCCGGGCCCGCGGGGGAGGCCGTCCCCGGCGGGGAGGTGGGCGAGCTGTGGCTGCGCGGGCAGTCCATGGTCCGCGGGTACTGGGAGGACCCGGAGGCGAGCGCGGCGGCGATCACGGCGGACGGGTGGTTCCGTACGGGGGACCTGGCGGTGCTGCTCGACGACGGGCGGGTACGGGTCGTCGACCGGATCAAGGACATGGTGATCCGGGGCGGGGAGAACGTGTACTGCGCCGAGGTGGAGGCGGCGCTGTACGAGCATCCCGATGTGCTGGAGGCGGCCGTGTTCGGGGTGCCGCATCCGGTGCTCGGGGAGGAGGTCGCGGCGGTCGTCCGGGTGCGGGGCGGGCTCGATCCTTCGGCGCTGCGGGAGTTCGCGGGGCGGGGGCTGGCGGCGTTCAAGGTGCCGGCCCATGTCGTGGTGCAGAAGGAGGAGTTGCCGCGCAACGCGACGGGGAAAGTGCTGAAGCGTGCCCTTCGTGAGAGCTGGCCTTCCTCGCCGTAGGACCTGCCCTTTCGTCGCCGGGTGCGGCCCGGTGGGGGTTTCTCGCGCAGTTCCCCGCGCCCCTGGAGGCGAGCGGCTTCGCCGCTCAGCCTCTATAGGGGAAATGCGGCGCGCAGCGCCTGCATTTCAGGGGCGCGGGGCTGTGCCCATCAGCGGCTCCGCCGCGGGGCGCGACCAGCCCCCACCGGCCCGCACCCGGCGACGAGACCCGAAGGCCCTAGCGCCGGGTGACGTAGACCCGGTAGTTGCCGGAGGCGTCCGCTCCGCCCACTGAGATCCGGACCCCCGTCTTCGTGTCCTTGAAGACCTCGCCGGGGCGGAACGTCGCGTCGGAGAGTTCCGCGTGGACGTTGGGGCGGCGGGTGCAGCCGCCGCTGTCGGGGGTGGAGTCCTCCACGGTGATCGGCCCGTGGCCGGTGTCGACGTCGGCGTCGACCTTGTAGACGAGCACGCCGGGACGGCAGACGGCCTCGTCGTTGCCCTCCTGGGTGCGGACCTCGACCGCGTAGCCGGTCTTCTCGGTGAGGGGGACGAAGACGAGCTTGGTGCCGCCGCCCTCGGCCCGGCCCAGCGGCGACAGCAGGTGTTCCGTCGTGCCGGCCTGCGAGGCGCAGCCGATCTGCGCGTCGTCGAGCCAGCCGAGCTTCCACTTGTGCCAGCCGAGCAGGTCGTTCCCGACGCCCCAGTCCTCGCTCATGATGTCCCAGTGGCCGACGGCCCCGCCGCCGTCCTGGGTGTAGAGGTCGGGCAGCCCGAAGGTGTGCCCGTTCTCGTGCGGCAGCACCCGGTAGCCGGTCTCGGAGTAGGAGCCGGAGCCGTCGTCCTGCCGGGAGTAGACGAAGGACGCGTTGGCGAGGGGCACGCCGTCGGCGACGGGCGCGTCGGGGTTCCCGGCGAAGGTCACGGACAGCACGGTGTCGAGTGCGGAGGGGCCCGCGTTCGGGGTGACGAGGATGTTGACGATGTCGTACTTGCTGAAGTCGACGTCCGGGTCGGCGGCCGCCGCGATGTCCTTGACGAGCTTGCGGTAGCCCGGTTCGAAGGGGGCGCCGCGCTCTATCCCGTAGGCCTTGAACGTTTTGGGCATGCGCAGCCAGTGCTTGACCGGGGTCTCGGAGCGGTAGTCGAGCTTGCCGTAGGAGCCGGTGCGGAACCAGTCGCTGGTCTGCGGGAAGAACTCCCCGTACCGGGCCATCGCGCTGCCCTGCCCGTGCGCGTCCGGGAAGTCGATCATGAGGTTGAGGGCGCGGACGGTGCCGGTGGAACGGGCGTAGCCGGCGGACGTGGGCACGCCCTCGGACATCTGGACGCCGAGTGCGCCCCGGATCATGCAGGGGCCGAGCGAGGTGGCCCGCGCCAGGGCGGTCGGGCCGGCCGCCGTGGGCGAGCTGTCGAGGAGCCGTCCGGTGCTCGCGGTCATGGTCACCGCGAGAGCCACCGCCGTGGCTCCGGCGAGCATCGCACCACGCCGGCCCCCGCGTATCCGCCGCTGCCGCATCCGATCCGCCCTCACGCTCGGGTCCGTTTCGATCACCCTGTGTCGGGGTGGGGCGGGCCGCGCGCTGGGTGCGCCGATCGTGGGTTTCTGGCCGCAGGCGTACGTGAGCCAGGTCACATCGGAAGCGGGAAATAACCGGGGAGGGTCTCCCCGTTTAGAAGGTCGTAGGGCTAAGCGGGGACGGATTCCCCACTTGCTTCAGCTCAGGCGAACCGCAGAACCGCAGAACCGCAGAACCGCGGATCCGCGTAACCGCCGATCCGCAGAACCTTCGAACCGAGGAGAACGCCGTGGCCACCGTGACCGACCAGCCGCAGCGCCGCGCCCCCCGCCCGCGGGCCGACGCCGTGCGCAACCGGGAGCGGATCGTCGCCGCAGCGGTCGAGCTGATCGTCGAGCACGGGACCGAGCTCCCGCTCGACGAGGTCGCCCGCCGCGCGGGCGTCGGCAACGCCACGCTCTACCGGAACTTCAAGGACCGCGGCGAGCTCATGCGCCACGTCGTCCTCACCGTCACCGACCGCATCAGCGCCCACGCCGAACAGGGACTCGCCGCCGTGGAGGCGAACGAGGCCGACGCCTTCGGCGCGCTGCGCACCTTCGTGCACGCCGCCGCCGACGAACGCATCGGCGCCCTGTGCCCGATCCTCCACGCCACCTTCGAACACGCCCATCCGGACGTCGTCGCCGCCCGCGACCGGCTCACCGTCGCCGTGGAAGGCCTCATCGCGCGGGCCCGCGCCACCGGGCAGCTGCGCTCCGACGTCGGGGTCGGCGACCTGATGGTCGCCCTGTCCCAGCTCACCCGGCCGCTGCCCGGCACGGGCTGCATGGACTTCGACCGCTTCGTCCACCGTCATCTGCAGCTGTTCCTGGACGGCCTGATGACGCCCGCCCGCTCGGAACTCCCGGGCGAGGCCGCGACCTTGGAGGCGCTCCGCCAGGAATAGCCCCGCCCGCCCCGCGCGAGCGACCCCGCACGGCCATCTCGCGGCCACCCGATTTTTCGCCCTTATTCACGACTTGCCTTTGACCTTTGGAGTCCCGCTGTGGGTACCCCCTTGCCGAAAACGGCTTCTCCCGAAGGCGACGCGCGCCGCTGGAAGGCCCTCGTCTTCATCGCGCTCGCCCAGCTCATGGTGGTTCTCGACGCCACCATCGTGAACATCGCCCTGCCCGCCGCCCAGACCGATCTCGGCATCACCGACGGCAACAAGCAGTGGGTCATCACCGCGTACGCCCTCGCGTTCGGCGGACTGCTCCTGTTCGGCGGCCGCATCGCCGACCTGTGGGGCCGCAAGCGGACCTTCGTGACCGGTCTGCTCGGCTTCGCGCTCGCCTCCGCGCTCGGCGGCGCCGCGCAGAACGAGGCCATGATGTTCGGCGCCCGCGCCCTGCAGGGCGTCTTCGGCGCGCTGCTCGCCCCGGCCGCCCTCTCCCTCCTGGCCGTCATGTTCACCGACGCCAAGGAGCGCGCGAAGGCGTTCGGCATCTACGGTGCGATCGCCGGTGGCGGTGGCGCCGTCGGCCTGATCCTCGGCGGCTTCCTCACCGAGTACCTGAACTGGCGCTGGACCTTCTTCGTCAACATCCCGTTCGCGATCGTCGCCGCCGTCGGCGCGTACTTCGTCATCCGTGAGCCCGCCGGCGCGCGCAACCGCTCGCCGCTGGACCTCCCCGGCGTCGTCCTGTCCACGCTCGGCCTGGTCGCCCTCGTCTACGGCTTCACCCGCGCCGAGTCCGCGGGCTGGTCGGACGTGACGACCGTCGGCATGTTCGTCGGCTCCGCCGTCCTGCTGATCGCCTTCGTCGCCGTCGAGGCCAAGGTCAAGCACCCGCTGCTGCCGCTGCGCGTCGTCGCCGACCGCAACCGCGGCGGTGTCTACGCCTCCCTCGGCCTCGCCGTCATCGCGATGTTCGGCCTGTTCCTCTTCCTGACCTACTACCTCCAGGTCGTGAAGGGCTTCTCGCCGGTCAAGACGGGCTTCGCGTTCCTGCCGATGATCGCCGGCATGATCACGGGCTCCACGCAGATCGGCGCCCGCCTGATGACGCGGGTCCGCCCCCGCCTGCTGATGGGCCCCGGCTTCCTCGTCGCGGCGCTCGGCATGCTGCTCCTGACCCAGCTGTCCGTCGACTCCTCGTACGCCGGTCTGATCCTGCCCGCCCAGCTGCTGCTCGGCCTCGGCATGGGTACGGCGTTCATGCCCGCCATGTCGCTCGCCACGATCGGCGTCGAGGCGCGGGACGCGGGTGTCGCCTCCGCGATGGTCAACACCTCGCAGCAGGTCGGCGGCGCCATCGGCACGGCCCTGCTGAACACGATCGCGGCCTCGGCCACCGCCGCCTACGTGGCGGAGCACGCGGCCGGCGCCCGCAACGCGCAGCTGCTCCAGGCACAGGCCATGGTGAACGGCTACACCCACGCCATCTGGTGGGCGGTCGGCATCATCGTCGTCTCCGCGACGATCGCCTTCTCGCTGATCAACACCGGCGTCCCGGGCAGCGGCCCCGCCGCCGCATCCGGTGACACGGCGGAGGAGGCC
>NZ_JBHYTK010000031.1:0-12789 GCF_042749255.1 Streptomyces sp. NPDC059524
AGTTGTCGAACTGTCGTTTTTTTACTTTCGTGTTACCCTAAAACCCCACAAACGGCCAGCGAATGACGCTCCACCGCTACTGAACAGCGACTCAAGGACAGCGACCGAAGGACCCCGAACAGCGACCGAAGGCAGCGACCGAAGAACCGCTAGTGAAAAACAGCTAGCACCCGACCACTACGCCGCCCCCGGCCGCCGATCCTGCTGCGCTTGCTTTTGTGGTTATGACCTCAGAGTCGCTTCGGTCGCTTCAGTCGCTGCCCCACTCCCCCCTCCCCCGCTCTCCCGGCCCTCCGGGTCCCCCACTCCCCCGCCCCCGGCAGGCGGCTGGACAGATCACGGCTCACGGGCGACTAGGCTTTCGACCGTGGTGGACACTCAGTACGAAGACCTGTTGAAGCACGTGCTCACGTCGGGGACGGCCAAGGCCGACCGGACGGGCACCGGTACCCGGAGTGTCTTCGGGCACCAACTGCGCTACGACCTCTCGCAGGGATTCCCCCTGGTCACCACCAAGAAGGTGCACCTCAAGTCGATCGTGTACGAGCTGCTGTGGTTCCTGCGCGGCGACTCCAACGTCGGCTGGCTCCAGGAGAACGGCGTCAGCATCTGGGACGAGTGGGCCGACGAGAACGGCGAGCTCGGCCCCGTCTACGGCGTCCAGTGGCGCTCCTGGCCCACCCCCGACGGCCGGCACATCGACCAGATCAGCCAGGTCCTCGACACGCTGCGCAACGACCCGGACTCCCGCCGCATGATCGTGTCGGCCTGGAACGTGGCGGAGCTCGACAAGATGGCGCTCGCCCCGTGCCACGCCTTCTTCCAGTTCTACGTCGCCGACGGCAAGCTCTCCTGCCAGCTGTACCAGCGCAGCGCGGACCTGTTCCTCGGCGTCCCGTTCAACATCGCCAGCTACGCCCTGCTCACGCACATGGTGGCCCAGCAGACCGGCCTCGAGCCCGGCGACTTCATCTGGACCGGCGGCGACTGCCACATCTACGACAACCACGTCGAGCAGGTCACCAAGCAGCTGTCCCGCACCCCGTACGCGTTCCCTGAGCTGAAGCTGCACAAGGCGGACTCGATCTTCGACTACGCCTACTCCGACGTCGAGGTGCTCGGCTACCAGCACCACCCCGGAATCAAGGCCCAGGTCGCCGTATGAGCGCCACGAACGGTGCGGGCAGCGCGAGCGGCGTGCCGGGCGTCGGCCTCATCTGGGCCCAGACGCCCGCCGGCGTGATCGGCGCGGACAACGGGATCCCCTGGCACCTCCCCGAGGATCTGGCCCATTTCAAGGCCACCACCCTCGGACACCCCGTGATCATGGGCCGCCGGACCTGGGACTCGCTGCCCGCCCGCTTCCGCCCTCTCCCGGGCCGCCGCAACATCGTGCTCACCAGAGACCCTCAGTGGGCCGCAGAAGGCGCTGAGCGCACCGCCTCCGTCCCCGAGGCCCTCGCCCTCGCGAACGGCCCCGCATGGGTCATGGGAGGCGGCGAGATCTACCGCGCGGCCCTGCCGCACGCCACGCGGCTGTCCGTCACCGAGGTCGACACGACCGTCGACGGCGACACCCACGCCCCCGTACCGGGCCCGGAGTGGAAGATCACCGAGGACGGCGACTGGCAGACCTCGACGACCGGCCTGCGCTACCGCATCCGCCTGTACGCCCGCTCGTAGCCCATCTGGGCAGGGGCAGGGGGCTAGGCGGCGAACCCGATCGCGGTCACGTACTCGTACTCGCCCCACTGAGAGCCCAGATCGACGACGACGTCGTTCACCCACGCCTCGTCCAGCGCACCCTCGTCACCGGCCGCCCAGGCCGCCACGATCCGGTCCCAGCGGCGCACGTTCAGGGTGCGGTAGTCGATGACGCGCTGGCGCGGGCGCGGCACCTGCGACTGGTTCAGCGGATGGAACTCCACGCGCGTGCCCCGGCCCTGACGGTTCAGACGGGCCAGCAGATGCCGGGAGACGTTCGCCCGGCGCACCGTGAGGTACGCGGCGTCGATCCGCTCCAGGTTCTGCCGCGTCGGCTGCCGCTTGCCGTCGAGCCACGCCTTCAGCGTGCGGTCCGTGACGGTCAGCCCCGCGTCCCGCGCGGCGGCCCGGGCGTGCGGCGTACGGGTCAGGTAGTGCAGGCGCGCCATGAGGCCACGACGGGCCGTGACGGGCGTCGCGATGAACCCGGCGAGCCGGTCCAGCTGCCGCGCCACGGCCTCGTGCCCCTTGATGCCCTGGGCGCCGTACTTGCCGAACTCGAGGTTCCTGTCCGGCATGAGCGGGCCTTTCGTGGAAACGGGCGGGGACGGCTGGCCCACATGCTACGGGCGGCCGCCGCGGATTCGGATCAACGGCCGACTCGACGGAACTCGACGACAGATTCGACGGCGACTCAGCGGCGCCTCGACGGCATCGGGGAGCGGCGGCCGCTGGCCACCACTCCCCCACTCCCCCACCCGGCTCAGACGTCCCTGCGCCCCGGCAGGTACTGGTCCAGGACGATCGCGAGGAACTTGGTGTGGTCCGGCAGACCGGACTCCCGCACCAGGCCGTCGATGATCCCGCGCTGCGTCCGGGTCGGCTTGTACTGCAGCTGTACGGGGCCCAGGCCGCGCAGATCCGTGTCGTCCGGCTTGACCGTGACCGCGAACAGCTTGGACTGGAACTTCGGCGTCCGCCGGGCGTCCTCGACGACCTGCGCGAGCCCCTTCTCCGCCGCGGCCTCGACGGCCATCAGCACGATCTGGGTGTGCGTGACGTCGTTCGCCTTGCGGTACTTGCGGAAGCGCCCGGCCACGTTCTGCGACACGTAGAAGCCGACGGGCTTCGCCGTGTCCGCGTCGTCCAGCGGCTCCGGCTCGGGCTCCTGGACGACCTCACGGGCCGGCTGCGGGATGACCGTCGGCGCGGCAGCCACCGGCGTGGGCATCGGGGTCACCGGAGCGACCGGCTGCGGCTGAGCGGGGGCCGGAGTGGCCCAGCCGGCGAGAGCGCTGGACGAACCACCGCCGCCGCTGCCACCGCCTCCGCTGAACAGATTGCCGACGCCCTCGTCGGACATGCTCTGCTCTTCCACGTCCTCGTCCACGCGCTTCTTGCCCTTGGGCGGGGTCATGCGGCTGCGTCCTTCCTCAGCTCGAGTGCCCGAGCGAACATCTCTTCGGTGAATCCTTCATAGTCGGCGACCAGACCCTCGACGGTCTCCGGGACCGAGCGGTCGCCCTCCCGGCGCCGGTCGGCCAACTCCTGCACGAGCAGACCTCGTTTGCGCACGAGCCGGGCCACTGACTCCGTGTGCCCGATGAGGTGCTTGAACATGTGGGCCTCTTCGCCGAGGACCTTCTGCACCTGCTGGCGCACGTCGGCGTGGATGCCGGTGTAGTTGCGGCCGGTGTCGAACAGCAGCACGCCCAGGAGCTCCAGGTGCGGATTGAGCTGACTGACGAACCGCACGTACGAGAACTCCAGGCCGATCTGCGCCAGACCGTCCTCCGCTCCCCCGTCGCTCTTGACCGGGATCACCAGCCAGCGTGCCGTCGACAGCGCGAGCCGCTGCAGCGACGGGTTCTCGGGCGGGGTGTCGAGAATGATGATCTGGTACTCGTGCGCGATCGGCAGCAGGCACATCAGCAGCCGCAGGTACGCGTGCGGCCCTTCCTTCGCGAGCAGCGTGTGGAAGAAGATGCCGAACTCGTCACCGAGGGCCGGGCCGCCCATCACGACGTCCAGGTTCTCGCGGACGTTGCGCTGCGGCCGGAGCGCCGTGCCGGTGCGCAGCGACTCCAGGAGACCCGCTCCCCCGTCGTTCCACTCGGCCCGCTTGTAGCCGAGCTCGCGCGCGATGTTGCCCTGCGCGTTGCAGTCGATGATGAGCGTACGCAGACCGCTGCGCGCCGCCTTGCCGGCCGCGTTGGCCGACACGGACGACTTGCCCACACCGCCCTTGCCGTTGCCGAACATGAAGATGTGCGACAGCGAGCCCCACGGGATCTGGGGCAGGTTCAGTCGGCTGTCAGGTGCCGCGAAGGGACTGGACATGGATCCTCTCAGTCTGGTTCAGGCCCGAAGACGGGTGAGGGACGCTGGGAAACGGATGGGATATGCCCCTTTTCGAGGGGCTTTGCCCGGCCGGAAGTTCTCTCAGAACGATCCTGCGCTCCAAAGAGGCCGACCCTGGTGCCGAGTACCCCACGAACGCCCTCTCCGAGGCCCGGCAGACCCCTCCGCGACCCCGTTCCGGCAGGTCGGCGAAGGGTTCTCGGTTGGTGCTCAAGTGTGCTGCCCCGCAGGAGTCTCCACCTGAAGCCAACCAAGCTCACAAGCAGATCCCCACGCCTCCCAACCAGCGGCGAACCCAACAGTGAGCACATCAGACGCTCCCACAGTTCCGTTCACCTCCAGTGAAGTTGCGACGCAAAGCGCTGCACACATTATCAGGACGATCTTCGCCCGCATACGGCAACACGCGCATCAGCCAACGAGAGATCAAGCCGAGCCATGGGCATCGCCGCCCAGTCCCCTGCCTGGCGGCCCATCAGCGCGTCACCCGACACCGCAACTTGCCCCCCACCCCACCGGTCGGCAAACAGGCACGCAATCAGCCGAGCAGGCCCACTCCCCCACCGGCACGCAAACAGCCCCGCGATCCCACAGCTTGACGTGACAGCTGACCACCACGCGAGCGAGGTGACCAACCAGCAGCCGGGCTCGCGGTCCAACTGCGCAACGGGTTGGCCTTCTGGCCTGCGCCCTTGTGCGCCACCAAGCCAGCTGCCCTGCCCACTGGCATGCCAGGCATCACGCTGCCAGTCCAGCGGGCGGTGCCACGGTGGTGCCTGTAGTCCAACAGGCCGGTGCGCCAGCAGACAAGCGATTCCACTTGCTGATGCGCGGATGTACGGGCAGACCGGCTGGCTCGCCTATGGGGCAACCGGCCCGCTGACCTGTCAGCGGGCCAGTCTCTCGACTCGCTAGCACCCGCACGGCCTGCCTCACGAGGAAGCGAGCAGTGCACCTGACTGGGAGGCAAGCCCACGCACTGGCAGGACTCTTGGCATTCAAGCGTGCGTTCCGGCATGCAGTGGAACTGATTGGTGGGGCTGCCCACCAAGAAGCTGCCGGGTTCGCTACGAGTCTGACGTCCACGTCGACAGCGGGGCAGGCCTGCATACCAACGCGGAGGCTGACCGGTGCGTTGATGCGGCATCCGATACGTGGACGCACCGGCGGTCAAAGTGTCGAGCGGGCAGCCGGGCTGGTGGCTCGACACGCATGCATTCTGGTCGACGGGTGAGCTGATAGACGAACTGGCGTATCGACCTGCATGCACGCTTGCAACTTGACTGGTTCTACTGCTTAGACAAGGGCAGTTTGAAACGCAGGCAGCAAAGCGCGTGTAGCAACTCACTGACACACGAAGTGTCGCGCCTTGACTCTGACGTACATCACCGCAAGGAGACATGCCTGACTCGCAGCAGTAGCAGAGGCGTTCACTCACGCCCAGTAACATGCTTGCGTGCAAGCTTGCGTCAATGTTTGCAGTGATGTTTGTTTTCCCAGTTCAGAGGCGGTTTTCCTGCTCGAGAACGTGCGCGATGAGTATAGGTAGGAACGGCTAGTCTGGCCAGTACCTTCATGAGTCAAGCGTGGACGATGATGATCGCAGCCTTCGGAATGTGCCTGGAAGGGAAGGGGGATCCATGGTGCTCGATGGTCATCCGGGCACGGTTAGTTCCGGCGAGTAGAGCTTGAGCATGGCCGCGCGCCAGATGCCGGGGTGAGTGAGACGTGGAAGACGCATCGGCTGGGTGGACGTCAGTCACGAGTGCACGAGGGGCTGGGCGGTGCTCCGTGATCTGCTCGGAGGTCATGAAGCGTCCGGCATGCAGTCTTGGGGGGTGACAGGACCTGATCGTTGGGTGCAGTCCTGTGAAGAGAAGCGCAGAGGTGGGACCCATGTCCTGATGCCGGGTGATGAAACCCCTGCATGCTTCTCGACCACCCACCCCGCACCCCATGGCGATGATTCGAGTCGGATGGGGTGCCGCTCTTGTCCTTTTACTCAGGCCGTTTGCTCTGGGGCGAGTACTGAAGGGTGGGGGAGTGGTTGCAGGGTTAGGTTCCTTGGCCTGGGCCGATCTGCTCCGGAAGGTCAGCCGCCCTAAGTCGAAGGCGCGCTCAGCTCGGGCTGATCCGGACGAGCCGATCAGTCCAGGCCGGCCCCTGGCCGAGGACACTCGCGGCTACGGCTCGAGGCGAGCCCTCCACTCTGAACTCCGGGGCAGCGGCACGATGCCTGACCGCGTGCCGGAAGTCCACTGGTTGTCCGGCACGGTCGCGAAGACCTCTGCGATGGGTGGATAGCCGTCTGCCAGGTGGCGTCTCGCTGGCTGTCGTCCGACAGCTCTGTGCGGCCGGAGACGAGACCACCGGCACACGATGGCCCAGCTGCCGAGCGGGTCACATCTCAAGAGCGAGTTCCTCAGATAGCCGGCCGCTCGGCATGGTCATCTGATCCTCGACCAGGCCACCCCGCGACGATCTCCTTGGCCTCACGCCTCAGCCATGCGGGCCCGAAGCCTCGCCTTCGCCGGCGCCTCCAGCCATCCCAGGTCCGCACCCTGCGGCGGCATCACCGTGCCTGGCTGAACGGACCGGCGCGATCTTGCTGCACAGAACGGCAATGCCGTGGGCCGGGCCAACAGGGCAAGTCAGCCGCCGCACCGGGAACCCGAGATCGGCGACCGCCCCCAGGTCATGGCTCACGCGTAAGGCCCTCCGGCGCGGAGGAACCGGGTTCGCACCCGCTCCGCCACGCGGGCTCGACGGGCGGCTCCGGAAGGGCAGTTCCATGGGGGAGTGGTGCGCGCGCGGCTTCCCTAGGACTCGGCCATGCCCGCCCGGACACATCGCATCCACCGATGGTGGCGAGCTCGTGCCGAGCCGATGACCGACCCCGCAGGCCCCGTCGAGCCGTTCACGGCTGGTGATGCTCAGCGCGGCCGTTACCGGAGCGTCTTGGTGGCGGCGGCTGGGCGGGCAGAGGGCCCGGCTGGGGGAGTGGTGCCGAGAGAAGGACGGTGAACGCAGCCTGCTGCGGAGGCGGTTTCACCTGGGAGAAGGGCCGGTGGGCCGTGATTTTGGGTTCTGGTTCCGCGCTCTCGATGGCTCTCACAGAAGTCATTGAGAGTTCAAGTATTTAGTGAAACGGGAGCTGGGGGAGTGGGGGAGTGGGCGGGACTTCAGGCCGGCTTGCGCCACACGGAGATGTGCTTCGCGGAGTCATGGATGAACGGAGATCCGTCCCAGTCCGCGACGCGGCGTTCCAGCTCGAGACCGGCGATCCGTGCCATCAGGTCGAGCTCGGCCGGCCAGGCGTAGCGATGGCGGGAGTTGTCGCGGCGGTACTGACCGTTGTCGTCGCGGGTGAAGTGGTGCGAGACGAGCATCTGCTCGACCAGGTCGAAGGTGTCGAAGCCGAGATGACGCTCGGAGACGTCGAACGGCACCGCAACCTGGCCGGGCGGCAGAGACCGCAGGGGAGGCACGCCCAGTTCGATGACGAAGCGGCCGCCGGGCCGCAGATGGCGTGCGGCGTTGCGGAAGCACTCGACCTGCTCGTCCTGTGTGAGCAGGTTCGAGATGGTGTTGTAGACGAGGTAGACCAGGGCGAACTCGCCCGGGACGACGGTGGTGGCCATGTCTCCGATGGTCACCGGCAGCGTGTCCTCGTCGGCCTTGCGCCGCAGCACCGCCGCCATGTGCTCGGACAGTTCGATGCCCGCCACCCGCACCCCGCGTTCGCGGAGGGGGACGCCCACGCGTCCGGTTCCGATGGCGAACTCCAGGGCCCGGCCGTCTCCGGCGAGCTCGGCGAGGAAGGCGAGGGTCGGTGCGAGGGCGGCAGCCGAGGACAACTCGGCCTCTTCGGCGTCGTAGCGCTCGGCGGTCGCGCGGGTCCACAGCTCACTGCTCGTCACGGGCGGCCACTCTGCCGGGAGTTGAAGGGTGCTGTCGAAGCAATTACGCCCCCTCGACAACTTTCTAGCACCGCTAGACAAGCGAGCGACATTAGGTCTAGCGTTGCCTCATCAGCTAGCAGCGCTAGAAAGTTGGAGGGGTCAACATGCTCGCCGTACTCGAGGTCGTCACCGTCGTGACCGTCGGTCTGATGGTCGGGGTGGAGTTCTCCGTCGCCTTCGTCATGAACCGCATCTTCGACGCCCTTCCCGACGACAGCGACCAGATGGCCCGCTCCCACGGCGGCCGCATGCTCGGCGCCCTGATGCCCTTCTGGTACATCGGCTCCGTCGTCCTCTGCGCCATCTGGGCCGTCGCGGGACGCCACCACGAGGGCACCGGCCTGGTGGCCGCCGGCGCCGCCCTCCTGATCGTCAGCGTGATCATGTCGATCCTCCTCCTCGTCCCGATCAACAACCAGGGCAAGAAGTGGACCCCCGAGACCCGCCCCGCGGACTGGAAGGAGCAGATGAACCGCTGGGACCGCTACCACTACGCCCGCGTCGCCGTCATCGTCGCCGCCTTCACCCTCCTCGTCACCGCCCTCGTCTGAACCAGCACCACTGCACGACCTGCCGATCAACAGACCGATATCAAGAGGGAGTTCAGAAAATGGCCAAGCTGCAGAGTCTCGACCCGCGCACGCCGATGTTCGCGCAGTTCCAGGAGAAGACCGGGCCCGTCGTCCTGGCCAACACCTTCCTGGTCCCGAAGGAGCAGACGGAGTCGTTCCTGGCCCTCTTCCAGAGGCAGGCCGAGTTCATGAAGGCCCAGCCGGGATTCGTCTCCCTGCAGATGCACCGGGGGACGGCCGGCAGCGAGCTGCTGATGAACGTCGCGGTCTGGGAGTCCACCGAGGCGCTGGCCAGGGCGTTCGGTAACCCGGAGTTCCAGCGCATGGCGGTCGAGTTCCCCGACGACATCGTGTCGTACCCGCACATCTTCGAGCAGATCGAGGCCTGACACGGCAACCGCAGCCACGACAGCCGCAGCCACGGCACCCGCACCCGCACCCGCACCCAAGCCCACCCACTCACTGACCACTCGCTGACCCACCCACCCACAGAAGGAGAAGCCCCATGTCACTGAAGACCGTGAACACCGTCCTGGCCACCGTCTGCGTCCTGTTCGTCCTCTACCTCGGACTGTCCTTCATCCTGGCTCCGGCGGCCTCCACCCCGGGCGTCGGCCTGCCGACTTGGCCCTCCGGAGACGGTGGCGGCTTCCTCACCATGAAGGGAATCCGCGAGTTCTCGATGGGCCTGGTCATCGGCATCCTGCTGCTGACGGGCCACCGCCGCGCCCTGGGCTGGGTCCTGCTGATGGAGGCCGTCGCCCCGTTCGGCGACATGATCAACGTCCTGGCCCACCATGGCACCGTCGCCGCCGCGCTCGGCATCCACGGCCTGACCTCGGCGTTCATCACGCTCGTCGCCGTACTGATGCTCCGCGAGACCGGCAAGGCCCACCAGTCCGCCAAGACGACGACGGTCGCCGGATCAGCCGCGCAGCCCGCCTGAAGTCCTTGAAGCCGGTACTCCTCCTGCTGGATCAGGGCCAGTTGGTGACGGAGTCACTCCAGGTTCCCGCCCGCATCTGTCTCCGAACCCGCCCCGCCACGCTCACCGGAACCCTCCGCCCGCAGCCGCACCCGCGCCGTGGACGGAAGCGTCGCGGCGTCGGAGTCGGTGCCCGGATCGAGGGGACGGAAGCCGCCGCCGTCCGATACCTCGTACTCCCAGTTCAGGGACCGCGTGACCACCCCCGTGACCGGGTGGTCCCGGTAGAAGCGCCGCCAGTCGTCCGCGCACCACGTGCGCCCCTCGCCGGTCAGCGCGCGCAGCCGGGTCCGTTCCTCGGCGAGGGTGGTCTCGATGCGCTTGGCCTGGCGCCGTACGCCGTCGACGTCGTCGGACCAGGTACGGGACTTGTAGCCGGTCGGCGACCTGAACGGGTGCGTGGTGCGCGTGGTCGTGCCGTCCTTGTCGATCCAGTCGACGGTGACCTGGCCGCTCGCGTGCACGCTGATCACGGCGTCCAGCGCCAGGTTCCACCACAGGGCGCCGCGGCCGATCCAGCCGAGCGTCAGTGTCCCGTCCTTCTCCAGGCCGTGCCGGGGAACGGTGCGCTCGGCGACCTCGTGCGGCGGGACGCCGAGACGGGCGGCGGACTTCTTCACCGACTTCGCCAGGACCTTGTGGGGGTGCCGGGCGGACGGCACCCAGTAGTGCAGGTCCCAGAGTTCGTCCAGCACCGCCGGACCGGGCAGCTCACCGAGCGAGGCGAACGCGGCGCCGGCGAGGTCGTCGTCCACCTTGTAGTAGACCTCCATGGCCTGCACGTTCTTACGGGCCAGCAGCGCGAGGTCGGCGGCCAGCGGCCCCGGGTCCTGCCGGATCCATCCCGCGGCGAGGGCGAATCCGATCGCCAGGCCGCGGGCGGGGGAGTCGGCCCGGCTCTGCCCCAGCTCCCGGATCACGGCGTTCTCCTCGGCGGCCCCGTGGAAGGACCGCTCCGCGGCCAACTCCCGCACCGCGTACCGCACCAGGTCCTCGGCGCCGTCCGCCTTGAGCAGCTGCCGGGTGCGGCGCTTCCACGGCGTATCGACCTTGTACCGCCAGTTCCAGAACTCGGAGGCGGTGCCCAGGTGACGGACCAGGTCGGTCAGGTCCGGCGGCAGGCTGACCAGACGGTCCCGCACGCGCACGCTCCACGCGTTGTCGGGGTCGAGCAGGTGCGTCACCGATGTCGATTCGCTCATACGTTGATCATGCCAAGTGGCACTGACAACAGCCCTCGAGGAGAACGGCGCCGACGGTACAGGCATCCGCCCTGGTGCGGCCGCTCAGCCGCGCGGGACGAGGACGCCGCGCCCCAGTGCCTTCAGCGCCGCGGTGATCTGCTGGACGTTCAGCCCCATCCGGTCCCGCTGGAACTGGAACACGTCCGGCGCGAGGGGAGCGAGGAGCAGGTCCACCATCGCCTCGCGGTCCTCGACACCGGCCTCGCCGAGCAGCGCCCCGACATGCACGCGCCAGAACCCGTACGCCCCCGTCGCGAAGCGTGACTGCCCGGTCTCCGTGCCGAGCACCAAGTGGATGTGCCGGTCGAGGAGTTCGACCATCGCCTCGTAGAACGCGGCCAGCCGCTCGTCCGGCGGTGCGCCGGGCCCGAGCGGCGGCTCGCCCCGCATCAGCTTCTCCTGGAGCACCCGCTCGTGGTCGTCGAGCAGCGCCACCGCGATGGAGGCGATGTCGGGATAGCGGCGGTAGAGCGTGCCCTTGCCCACGCCGGCGGCGCGCGCGATGTCCTCCATGCGGACGTCCTGCGGGCCGCGCTCGGCGAACAGGCGGGCCGCCGCCGCCAGGACCCGCGCCCGGTTCCGCGCCGCGTCCGCCCGCTCCTTCGGTGCGGGGGACCGGTCCGCCCCTCCGTCGAACAGCATCCTCGGATCGCTCATGGGCCCACCCTACTCCAGTAAGTGGACGATGCGTCCACTTGGCGCTATGGTCTGAACCCAGAAGCGGACGCTGCGTCCACTTAAAGCCGAAGTCTGTCGCCCGGAGGACCCGCCATGACACGCCAGCCGCACCTGCTGCACCTCGACGCCAGTGCCCGCCGCCGCTCCTTCTCCCGCGAGGTCAGCGCCGCGTTCGCCGACGCCTGGCGCGAGGCCGACGGCACGGTCACCTACCGCGACCTCGCCGCCGACCCGGTCCCGCACCTCACCGAGGCCTGGACCGAGATCTGCGACAACCTCCTCGCCGACGGCATCACCGCCCTCGACCGCCTCCACGAGGGCGCCCGCACCCCCGAGCAGGCCACCGCCTGGCAGACGATCGAGCCCCTCCTGAACGAGCTCGTCGCGGCGGACGTCATCCTCATCGGCACCCCGATGTACAACTACGGCGTCCCCGCGTCCCTGAAGGCCTGGATCGACCAGGTGACCTTCCCCCGGATGTCCCTCACCGGCCGCAGGATCGTCGTGGCCAGCGCCCGCGGCGGCTCCTACCTCCCCGGCGCCCCGAAGGCGGCCTTCGACCACCAGGCCCGCTACCTGCAGGACTTCGCCGCCGGCCACTTCGCCATCGACGACGTCACCTTCCTGCACGCCGAACTGGCGAACGCCGTCATCGACCCCCACCTGGCCGACCTGCGCGACCGCCACGAGACCTCCCTCGCGGAAGCCCTCAAGACCGCCCGCGACCTCGGCCGCGAACTCGCCGCAAGGACGACGACATGAACTGGATCTTCCTGGCCCTCGCAGGAGCGGTCGAGATCGGCTGGTCCCAGAGCATCAAACCGACCCAGAACTTCACCCGCCCCGTCCCCACCCTGATCTGCTTCGCCCTGGCCGCCGGCGCGGTCTACCTCCTCACCCTTGCCATGCGCACCATCCCGGTAGGCACCGCGTACGCCGTCTTCACCGGCATCGGAGCCGTCGGCGCCATCGCCTTGGGCATCGTCATCAACCGCGACCCGGTCACCCTCGCCCGCACAGCGGCCCTGACCCTCATCGTCGGAGGCATCATCCTGGCCCGCATGGCCAGCCCCGAACGCTGACGACCGCTGCCGCTGTCGCCGACGCACACGAACAGCGGCACTGCACATGCGGCCTGACGGACCGCCACCTACGGTCGACACCAGGGCGACGACAGGGAAGAGGCGCCCGGCGGCCCCGCACCCCGCGGGGCGGGCGGGGGGCCGGGCGGCGCGCGCGCGCGCGCGCGCCCCGGGGCGCGCGGGGGCCCCCCGGGGGCCCCC
>NZ_JBHYTK010000031.1:12799-31245 GCF_042749255.1 Streptomyces sp. NPDC059524
ACCCCGGGTCCACACCGGGCCGACGACCGGCACGGGCCGCCCGGCGCCCCCCCACCGCGCGGGGGGGCGGGCCCGCCTCCTTGCCGGGCTCACCTTCCCGGCCCGGAACGCGGCGGCACACGGCGGGCTATCCTCCGCCCATGCGCACACAGTTCACCGGCTGGCCCGAGCAGGCCATGGACGTGTTGTGGCAGCTCCAGGGCGAACCGACCCACGCGACCCGCGAGCATTGCCGCGCGGACCGCGAGCGTCTGGTCCGGCAGCCGATGATCGCCCTGCTCAACGAGGTCGCGGACGCCGACCCCCGGTACGAGGACTTCTCCGTCTGGCACTACCGCACGGGGCTCCTGGTGGTGGCAGAACCAGAGCGCGGTGATCCGGCTCGGCCGCAAGATCGAGATCAACCTCCGCTTCTCCCTGGACGGCCTGTGGATCCAGGGCGCCTGGTGGTACCCCGACCCCGGCCAGGTGGACGCGTTCCGCAAGGCCGTGGCCGCCGAGGGGAGCGGCCGCGAACTGTCCGCCCTCGTCGAGGAGCTGCGGGGGAAGGGCTACGACATCGGCGGGGACGTGATGAAGCGTCCTCCGCGCGGATATCCGACGGACCATCCCCGTACGAACCTCCTGCGCCACCGCTCCCTGACGGCGGCTCGCCCCCTCGGCGGCGAGGAATGGGTGCACACGCCTGAGGCGGCCGACCGGGTCCTCGCGGTCGCAGCCGACCTGGACGCTCTGCTGACGTGGCTGGTCCGCCACGTGAAGAGTGCCGCCTGACACCGAGAGGCGAGCCGGAAACACGCCCGCTCCCTGACCCCCGTCCGGCCCCTCCGGGCCGGCCCCCAGGCTCGACCGGCACTCAGGCAATGCGATACCCCGCCCTCCCTACGCTCGGATTCCGTCACCCGTGCGCCATCTGAAGGGAACGACCATGGGCGAGGCCAAGGAACGCATCGCGGAGCTCGTCCGTGAGTACCACGAGGAGAAGACCCCCGGCCCCTTCCAGCCCGGTGTCACCCCGGTCCAGGTCTCCGGGGCCGTGCTCAGCGCGGACGACCGGCTGGCCCTGGTCTCGGCCGCCCTGGACATGCGCATCGCGGCCGGCACCAGCTCGCGCCGCTTCGAGCGGGACTTCGCCCGGTTCATCGGCACCCGCAAGGCGCATCTGACCAACTCGGGCTCCTCCGCGAACCTGCTGGCGCTCAGCTCCCTGACCTCCCCCCAGTTGCAGGAGCGGCGCCTGAAGCCGGGCGACGAGGTCATCACGGTGGCCGCGGGCTTCCCCACCACCGTCAGCCCGATCCTCCACAACGGCCTGGTGCCCGTGTTCGTGGACGTCGAGATGGGCACGTACAACACCACCCCCGAGCGGATCGCGGCGGCCATCGGCCCCCGGACGCGGGCGATCATGATCGCCCACTCCCTGGGCAACCCCTTCCAGGTGGAGGAGGTGGCCCAACTAGCCGAGGAACACGAGCTGTTCCTCGTGGAGGACAACTGCGACGCCGTGGACTCCACCTACCGCGGCCGGCGCACCGGCTCCTTCGGCGACCTCTCGACCACGAGCTTCTACCCGGCGCACCACATCGCCATGGGCGAGGGCGGCTGCGTGCTGACCAGCAACCTGGCCCTGGCCCGGATCGTGGAGTCCTTCCGCGACTGGGGAAGGGACTGCTGGTGCGAGCCGGGCGAGGACAACCGGTGCATGAAGCGCTTCGACCAGCAGATGGGGAAGCTGCCGCACGGCTACGACCACAAGTACATCTTCTCCCACGTGGGTTACAACCTGAAGGCGACGGACCTCCAGGCCGCCCTGGGCCTGAGCCAGCTCCAGCGGATCGAGGAGTTCGGCGCGGCCCGGCGCCGCAACTGGCGCCAACTGCGCGAGGGCCTGGAGGGGCTGCCCGGCCTGCTGCTGCCGGAGGCGACCCCGGACAGCGACCCGAGCTGGTTCGGCTTCCTGATCACCGTGGACCCGGACGCCTCCTACTCCCGCGCGGCGCTGGTGGACTTCCTGGAGTCCCGCCAGATCCACACCCGCCGCTTCTTCGCCGGGAACCTCACCCGGCACCCCGCCTACGCCGAGCGGCCGCACCGGATCGCCGAGCCGCTGGTCAACAGCGATCTGATCACCGATCAGACCTTCTGGATCGGCGTCTACCCGGGGCTGACCGAGGAGATGCTGGACTACGTGATCTCCACGATCCGCGAGTTCACCACCCGGCCGTGACCTCCGGGGCCCGTCAGCCGTCACCCGGGCCCGGCATCCGGCCCGCCGTCCCCGACCGCAGTCGACACGCAGAAGACCGAGACCGCCGTCGCGGCGGTCCGCACGCTACGGAGAGCAGCCATGATTGACGTACAGCACGCGGTTCAGGGGCGGATTCCGGGCCGCGAGACGGGACCAGGGTCCGGTCCGGCACCGCTGCTGGCGGTCACCGGGCAGGGCGGTCGCCGCCCGATGAAGGGGATCATCCTGGCCGGCGGCAGCGGGACCCGACTGCGCCCCCTGACCGGCACGGTCTCCAAGCAGCTGCTCCCGGTCTACGACAAGCCGATGATCTACTACCCGCTGTCGGTGCTGATGCGCGCCGGGATCCGCGACATCCTGATCATCTCCTCCCGCAACCACCTGGAGATGTTCCGCTCCCTCCTCGGCGACGGCTCCCACCTGGGCATCGAGCTCAGCTACGCCCAGCAGGACGAGCCGCGCGGCATCGCGGAGGCGTTCCTGATCGGCGAGAAGCACATCGGCGACAGCCCGGTGGCGCTGATCCTCGGCGACAACGTCTTCCACGGTGCCGGGTTCTCCACCACGATCGCGCAGGCCGCGGCCCGGCTCGACGGCTGCGAGCTGTTCGGCTACCCGGTCAACGACCCGGAGCGCTACGGAGTCGGCGAGATCGACGCGGAGGGCCGGCTGCTGTCCCTCGTGGAGAAGCCGGTCAAGCCACGCTCCAACCTGGCCGTCACCGGCCTCTACCTGTACGACAACGACGTCGTGGAGATCGCCGCCGGGCTGACCCCCTCGGCCCGCGGCGAGCTGGAGATCACCGACGTCAACCAGGCGTACCTGGCGCAGGGGAGGGCCCGGCTCACCGAACTGGGCCGCGGCTTCGCCTGGCTGGACATGGGCACCCACGACTCCCTCCTCCAGGCCGGCCAGTACGTCCAGCTGCTCGAACAGCGCCAGGGCGAACGGATCGCCTGCGTCGAGGAGATCGCCCTGCGCATGGGGTTCATCGACCACGAGCAGTGCCACGCCCTGGGCCGCGACCTGGGCGACTCCGGATACGGCAACTACGTGCGGGAGCTCGCCCGCAGGGCCGCGGCGACCGCGGCGGCCGAATCCTCCTCGGCCGCCTGAGCACCGACGGACACCACCACCCCGCCCTGCCCGTCGTCCCCCTCACACGTCCTCCTGAAAGGCTTCCCCGCTGATGCGTGTCCTGGTCACCGGAGGTGCGGGCTTCATCGGCTCGCACTTCGTCAGAGAGCTGCTGTCCGGCACCTACCCGAGCCTGGAGCCCACCCGGGTGGTGGTGCTGGACGCGCTCACCTACGCCGGCAACCGCGCCAACCTCGACCCGGTGGCCGCCGACCCGCGCCTGGAGTTCGTGCAGGGGGACATCTGCGACGCCCCGCTCGTCGCCCGGCTCTTCGCCGGCACCGACCTGGTGGTCCACTTCGCCGCCGAATCCCACGTGGACCGCTCCATCGAGGACGCCTCGGCCTTCGTGCACACCAACGTCCTCGGCACACAGACCCTGCTGCAGGAGGCCGTACGGGCCGGCGTGGGCCGCTTCGTCCACGTGTCCACCGACGAGGTGTACGGATCCATCGAGACCGGCTCCTGGGACGAGGAGGAACCGCTGCTGCCCAACTCCCCCTACGCGGCGTCCAAGGCCTCCTCCGACCTCATCGCGCTCGCCGTCCACCGCACCCACGGCCTCGAGGTCTGCGTGACCCGCTGCTCCAACAACTACGGGCCCTACCAGTTCCCCGAGAAGGCCATCCCTCTCTTCACCACCAACCTGGTCGACGGCCTCGACGTCCCCCTCTACGGAGACGGCGGCAACAGCCGGGACTGGCTGCACGTGGACGACCACTGCCGCGGCATCGCCCTGGTCGCCGCCAAGGGCCGCCCCGGCGAGATCTACAACATCGGCGGCGGCACCGAACTGACCAACCGTGAGCTCACCGGGCGGCTGCTCGAGCTGTGCGGGCGCGACATCTCGGCGGTGCGACAGGTCGCGGACCGGGCCGCGCACGACCGCCGCTACTCGGTGGACATCACCAAGATATCCACGGAGCTCGGCTACGCCCCCCAGGTCCCGTTCGACCAGGGCCTGGCCGACACCGTGGCCTGGTACCGCGACAACCGCGCCTGGTGGGAGCCGCTCAAGGCCCGCACCGCACAGGAGCGGGCGGCGGGCAGCCGTGCGCATTGACGAGACCGGCATCCCCGGCACCTGGCGGATCTCTCCCGAACCGCTCGGCGACGAGCGCGGCCGCTTCTTCGAAGCCGCCAAGGAGAGCGTGCTGACCGCCGGGACCGGCCTGCCGTTCACCGTCCGCCAGGTCAACAACTCGGTCTCCCACCGGGGCGTCCTGCGCGGCCTGCACTGCAACGACGTACCCGCCGACGCGAGCAAACTGGTCACCTGCGTGCGCGGCTCGGTCCTCGACGTCATGGTCGACCTGCGCGTGGGCTCCCCCACCTTCGGCCGCTACCAGGCGACCCGGCTGTCGGCCGACGAGGGCACCGCCCTCTACATGCCCGGCAGCATCGGCCACGCCTTCCTCGCCCTGGAGGACGGCACCTGCGTGAACTACCTGCTGTCCGCCGAGTACGTGCCCGGCGCCATGGTCGACATCGACGCCCTCGACCCCGAACTGGGGATCCCCTGGGAGCTCGACGGACCACCCGTGCGCTCCGCCAAGGACGCGGCCGCCCCGTCCCTCGCCGAGGCCCTCGCCTCCGGCCGGCTGCCGCACTTCACACCGGCGCGCCCCGCGAAGGAGGCGCTGTCCCATGCCCGCTGACACCACCGTCTCCACGACCCGGGTCGGCCTGCTGGGCTGCGGGGACATCGCCGCCCGCCGCACCCTGCCCGCCCTCCTGCGCGTCCCCGGAGCGGAACTGGCCGCCGTCGCCGCCCGCGACCCGGCCCGGGCCGCGGCCTTCGGCGCCCGCTTCGACGCCCCGGCTGCCGCCTCGTACGAGGAACTGCTGGCCCGCACCGACATCGACGCGGTCTACCTGTGCCTGCCGACGCTGCTGCACGCCCGCTGGGCCGAGAAGGCGCTCCGGGCCGGCAAACACGTACTCGTGGAGAAGCCCCTGGCGGCCTCCGGCGCGGACGCCGAACGGCTGTTCAGGCTGGCCGGCGAGCGCGGCCTGGTCCTGCTCGAGAACTTCATGTTCCTCCACCACGGCACCCAGCGTCAGGTCGCCGCCCTCCTGAAGTCCGGGGCGCTCGGCGAGATCCGCGCGGTGTCGGCCGCGTTCACCATCCCGCCGCGCCCCGCCGGCGACCAACGGCTGGACCCGCGGCTGGGTGGCGGGGCGCTCCTCGACAACGGGGTGTACCCGCTGCGAGCGGCACTGCGGTTCCTGGGCACCGGGCTGACGGTGGCGGGCGCGAGCCTGCGCGACAGCCGAGAGCACGGGGTGGACCTGTCCGGCGCGGCACTGCTGACCGCCCCCGGCGGAGCGGTCGCACAGATCCGGTTCGGCATGGAGCACCACTACCGGTCCTGGTACGAGATCCAGGGCAGCCAGGGCACTCTGTCGGTGGACCACGTGTACACCACGGCGCCGGGGCACGCACCGGTGATCCGGCTGGGGGAGGGCACCGAGCAGCGCGAGATCACCGTCCCCGCCGAGGACCACTTCGAGGCGGTGTGGCGGTTCCTCGCCGCCGCCGTGCGCGGGGAGGAAACGGTGCGGCCCGGCCTGCGCCTCCTCTCGGCGGAGTCGGTGGCGCAGGCCGGGCTGCTGGACACGGTGCGCGACGCGGCGGTGCGGGTCCCGGTCTGAGACCCGGCCGCCGGCTCAGCGGGACAGGGCGGCGCTCTCCGCGAACTGCTTGGCGTGGTGGAGCGTCGCACCGCTGTTGCGGCCCAGCGCCTCCCGGACGTGACGGCGGGCCTGCGCGAGGTCGACCCCAGCGCCGAGCGCCCCCTCGACTGCCTCCTCGCACAGCACCACGCTGTGCTGGGAGGTGACGGTCAGTCCGCCGCCGTCGGCGGGACGGACGGTCCAGCAGCCGGTGTGCGCGGTCATCAGGGCGGGCGTCGCGGTCTGCTTGTAGACGATCCGCAGGTCCTCGGGGAAGCACACGCGCACGGACTCGGTGGTGTGGGCCGAGCCGTCGGCGGTGCGCGTGTTCATGGTCATGACCTGCACACCCGGCTCGTCCTCGGTGAGTTCGAGGCGGTCCACGTGCGGCAGGCGCTCCGGCCACAGGTCCGCCCGGTGGAGGAAGTCGTAGACCCGCTCCGCAGGACCGTCGACGTGGACGGAGTCCTCGAAGACGACGACGCGCTCGTCCAGGCGGGCCCAGCCGGCGGCCAGGGTGCACAGGTTGCCCAGTTCGGCACGGCTGTTCGTGTCGATGGCCCGCTCGACCCACTCCACGTCCTCGCGGCGGTCGTCGGCCACGGTGAAGTCGTGGAGCAGGGTCAGCAAGGAGCGCTCCGGCCCGAGTTCTGTGACGATCCAGGTGCCGCCCACCGTCTCCACCGGGGCCGCCGGAACCTCCTGGCGGAACTCGATACGGCGGGCCACCGGGTCCAGGACCCGGCGCGAGGTCCAGGACTTCACCTGGCCGTTGGCCGTGGCCCACATGCGCAGCCGCTCGGTGTCACCGGTCGACTCCAACTGTTCGACCTGCACGTTCGGCGGGAGGTACAGCGGCCATCGGGAGGTGTCCGCGATCAGCCGGTACACCACGTCCGCGGGGGCGTCGGTCTCCGCCTCGTGCACGGTGCGGTGCACCCGCCCGTCGCGCTGCTCGTTCACCATCGAAAGTCTCTTTCCGGGTCGGGGGCGGTGTCTCGGGTGCGGCCCGCAGGCCGGGGTCACAGCGCGGAGGGCGCCTCGTCGTCGAACCAGCACGAGCGGCGCCGGAACGGGGTGCCGGGCAGGTGGGCGCGCGGCGGCAGGTCCCGGTCCTTCCACAGCACCTGCCAGTCCGGTGTGCCGCCGTCCTCCCACGCACGGGCGATCCCGTCGGCGGGCGGCCGGTGCGTGCCCTCGGCCACGGCCGTGAGCGCGGTGCGCAGGGACTCCTCGTCGGACACGACGAGGGCCCTGCGGTGCTTCATGTGCCGCCGCCCGTGCTGGAGCGTCCAGGCCAGCGAGTCCAGCGCCGGGGCGTCCGTGCCGTCGAGCGTGCGCAGCAGACGGCCGGCCAGCAGGGCGACCGCCTCGTCGCTGCCCGCCGAGAGCGGGACGATCTCCTCGTCCGCCGCCACGCGGGGGCCTGCGGTCCGGCGCGGCGCCTCCTCGACCACCGCGTGGGACAGCGAACCGCCGAGCCCGAAGGCGTTGACGGCGCCGATGCGCGGGACGTCGCCGGCGGGCCACGGCAGGTTCTCCACGGGGATGCCCAGGGGCGCGTCGCCGACCGGCAGGGACGCGTCGGCCGTGCCGAGACCGGCGATGCGGGGGATGGTGCCCTCCTGCAGGGCGAGCACCGTCTTGACGATGCCGATCAGTCCGGCCGCACCCTCCAGGTGCCCGATGTTGGCCTTGACGGACCCCACCCACAGCTTCCCGTCCGGACCCGCCGCCGGGCCCCGGTCCGCGGGTAGCAGCCGGGCCAGGGCGGCGATTTCGGTGGCGTCGCCGCCCCGGGTGCCGGTGCCGTGCGCCTCCAGGTGCCCGAGGTCGCGCGGGGTGAGTCCGGACGCGGCCAGGGTGCGCTCCACCAGGGAGATCTGAGAGTCCTGGTCGGTGCCGGTCAGCCCGCCGCCGCGCCCGTTGTGGGCGCTGCCCACGGAGCGGATGACGGCGTGGACGGGGTCGCCGTCGGCGAGCGCCGCGTCCAGTGTCTTGAGCAGCAGGCAGGCCCCGCCCTCCCCGCGCAGGTAGCCGTTGCGGGTCTCGCTGAAGGGCACCGAGTCGCCGGTGGGGGACAGGGCGCCGCCGAGGTAGGCGTTGGTGGCGTAGTAGCCGGCGCTGAACAGGTTCGGGGAGCCGACGAGTGCCATCGGGTAGTCGCCGGACCGCAGTCCCTGCACGGCGAAGCCGAGCGCGGACAGGCCGGCCGAGCAGGCCGAGTCGATGACCATGCTGGGGCCCGTCCAGCCGAACTGGTACGAGACGCGGTTGGCGAGGAACGCCATCATCGTGCCGGGGAACGCGGCGCCGTCGGCGCGCTTGCCCCGGGCGAGCATCCGCTCGCCGTAGTCGGACATGAAGGCGCCCGCGAAGACGGCGACGGGCTCGCCCGCCAGGGACTCGGGGTCCAGGCCCGCGTTCTCCACGGCGTGCCAGGCCAGTTCGAGCATCAGCCGGTGCTGCGGGTCCATGAAGGCCGCCATGCGGGGGGCGATGCCGAAGAAGCGGGCGTCGAAGCCGTCGACGGAGTCCAGGAGGAAGGCGCGCGGGGTGTTGGCCTCGGCGACCTGTTCGTCCAGCCCGTACCAGCGGTCCGCCGGTACGTCCCGCAGCCGCCGCTCGGCGCGGGACGCGAGGTCCCAGAACTCGGTGAGGGTCTCGGCACCGGAGGTGCGGCAGGACATGCCGATGACGGCGATCGGGGTGTCCGTGTGAGTACTCATGCGGCGGCCCCCCGGTCGTCGCGGGCCGGTCCGCCGGCCGTGCCGGCGAGGCGCTGGCCGTGCAGGCCGCGGATGCGGCGCCTGGCCTCCTCGCCGAGGATCGTCTCCTCGTGGTCGGGGATCTCCCGCTCCAGGGCGGCCTCGGCCTCGGCGAGCACGGTGCGCACGAGCTGGGACTTCATCAGTTCCATCGCGGGGCGCGGGGCCTGGGCGGCCTGCAGGGCGATCCGGTGCGCCTCGGCGGCCACCGCCTCGGGAGCGGTGATCTTCATCCCGGCGCCGCGGTCGCGCAGTTCGCGCCCGGTGTAGCTGCGGCTGGTGTAGATCATCTCGGCGCCCAGCGCCCGGCCGAACGCGGCGGGGAGCATGTGGCTGGCTCCGAGGATCGAGGTGAAGCCGAAGGCGAGGAAGTTCATCGCGTAGCGGGAGCGCTCGTTCAGGACGGCGACGTCGCAGTACAGGGCGAGCAGCAGGCCGCCGCCGAGCGCGTGGCCCTGGACGGCGGCGATCACCGGGACGGGACAGTCGGCGATCGCCCGCATCATCTCCCAGAGTTCGACGACGCGCTGCTCGTGGGTGCCGAGCATGCGTTCGGTGGTGCCGCCCGCGCTGAAGACACCGGGAGCACCTTCCAGGACGACGGCCCGGACGGCGGGGTCGGCGGCGGCCGCACGCAGTGCGGCGATCAGCCCGGCGCGCAGCTCGGGCGTGAACCGGTTGCTGCCTGCCTCGTCGCACAGCCGCACGGTGGCGACCGGCGCCTCGACGTGCAGCTCGACGGGCCCGTACACAAGTGTGGTCACGGTATTAGTCCTTGCCGGTGAAAGGTGTCCAGCCGCTCACGCACCCGCTGGTCGCCGAGGCGTTCCGCGACGACGCGCACCGAGCGGTCGGCGTGGCCCTCGTCGAGGGGGTACAGCTCGCGGCGATAGCGCTTGAGTGCGCGGACGGCGCCGGGGTCGGCGGCCCGCAGTCGTCGCAGCAGCAGTTGGAGTTCGCGGCGGCAGTCCTCGGTGCGCCGGTCGGCGAGACCCAGGGAGGCGGCCTCGTCGGCGGCCAGTTCCTCGGCGCCGAGGGCCATCGCGTAGGCCCGGTGGCGGCCGACGCGTTCGGCGACGGTCGGGAGGATCACGGCCGGGACGAGGCCGAGCAGGACCTCGGTCATCCGGAAGCTCGCGCCGGGTCCCGCCACGACGTGGTCGCAGGCCGCGGCGAGGCCGACGCCGCCGCCGGTGGCCACCCCGTCGACGACGGCGACGGTGACCAGGGGCGAGTCGGTGAGCCTGCGCAGCAGGTCGTGCACGGCGGTGAGCCGGGGCCGCCAGTCGGCCTGGTCGAGGTCGCCGAGCGCGATGCCGGAGCAGAACGTGTCGCCGGTGGCGTCGATGACGAACACCGTCGCGGAGTGGGTCCGTTCGGCCTGCTCCAGGGCGCCGGCCAGCTCGCCGAGCAGCTCGTCGTCGAGGCGGTTGCGGGTGGCGGGGCTGTCCAGGGTGGCCCGGACGACGGGTGGCCGCTCCGTGTCGACGCGGACCCGGGCGGCCGCGCCGGAGGCCGTCACCGCCATTCGTACCGCCTGATGTAGTCCTCGACCCCGGCCAGCACGAGCAGCTTGCCGTGGTCGCGGAACGGGGCGAGGTAGGCGTCCGCCGCGTCCAGGTCGATCTCGCGGTGCGGCCGGGGCACCAGGATGCGGCGGGTGACCGGCAGCATCTCCTCGTACTCGGCGAAACTCAGGTCCCGCCGCAGCCCGAGCCGTTCGGCCGTGGCCGTCTTGCCGACGATCTCCTTGGCGCCGGGCATGACGGTCGCGCCGAAGAACTCCGAGGCGCAGCCGGAGCCGTACGAGAACATGCCGAGGCGCGAGCCCTCCAGGCGCTCGGCGCTCTCGTGGTCGACGAGGCTGGCGAGCGCCAGCCAGATCGAGCCGGAGCACAGGTTGCCGATGGAGCGGGCGTAGCGCAGGGACGGGACGACCCGGCGCTCGAAGTCCTCCGCGATCAGCTTGGGCGCGCGCGGCGCCTGTTCGCGCATCAGCTTGCGGTGGGCGGCCCGCACCATGCCGCCGAACGGGGTGTGCATCACCACGTGGTCGAAGGACTCGGCGAAGTCGGTGCCCGGAACGTTGTCGGCGTAGGCGCGGAAGCTGTCGGACAGACACTCCAGGTAGGCCAGGAGCGAGAGGTCCGGGTTGTACAGGTCGTAGTCCGGCGCGGGCCGGGCCGTGTCCATGACGTCGAAGCTGTTGAGGCCGTACGCGCCCGGGGTCAGGGCGAGCACGCCGGGACTGTCGCCCACGAGCAGCGCCACCGCGCCGTGCCCGGTGGTGGGCTCGGCGTACTTGGCGTACTCGTCCATCGGGTTGACGTCGGTCGCGATGATCAGCGCCTTGGCTCCGGGCCGCAGCCCCGCGCGCAGGTAGCCGGCCGCGAGCTGGAGGGCGCCCGTGGCGCCGTAGCACGCCTGCTTGACCTCCATGTAGCGGCACTGCCGGGACAGGCCGAGGTGGCCGTGCACCCAGGAGGCGAGCGACTTGCTGTGGTCGAGGCCCGACTCGCTGGAGGTGACGAGGAGTTCGATGGACCCGCGGTCCTCCTCGCTGAGCGCGTCCACGATCGGCTTGGCCGCGTTGACCGCGTTGGTGACCGAGTCCTCCCAGGGCAGCTGGACCGACCGCTCGTCCGTCATGAGGTTGCCGAAGCGGTCGGGGTCCAGGCCGCGGGCGTCGAACAGGGCCCGGGCGGAGATCTTCGCGACGCCCGCGTACACGTTCAGGGCCTCGATGCCGATCCGCGCGGGCCCGGCCGTCGTGGCGGGGGTCATCGCGCGCCTCCCTGGCCGGACAGATGGGCGATCAGGCCCCCGATGTCGCGGATCTCGGCGAACCTGGAGACCCGCTCGCGGCTGCCGAGCCGGTGGCAGAGCGTCGTGATGATCTCGACGCGGTCGACCGAGTCCGCGCCCAGGTCCGCCAGGCTGCGCTCGTCCAGGACCTCCTGGGCGGGCACGTCCGGCAGGATCTCGGCGATGACCTCCACCAGGACGGATCGGACGGTCGCCGGATCGGCGGCGACGGGCGCGGTCATGACTCCTCCACCAGTTGCTGGACGGAGCAGACGGCCAGCAGCCGTCCGCTCTCGGACTCCCGGACCGAGACCTCGGCGATCTCCTCGCCCGGCACGGTGTCGCTGCGCCACAGCGTCACCGTCAGGGTGAGCTCGGCGTCGGCGTCGGCGTTCCCGAAGTAGCCCATGCGGTGGTCGAGGACGGTCCGCCTGCTGAACGCGGCCGGGTCCCGGTGCAGGGAGCGCCACTGGCGCAGCAGCGCCGTGTCGACGATGGAGAAGTAGGACGCGAAGTACATGAGCCCGGCGCCGTTGAGGTCGCGCACCCGGTCCAGGGTGTACGTCGTGGTGTACGGCTGAGCGGCCGTGTGGCCGGGGATCCCGTGTTCGTGGAAGGTGCCCGTCTTGCGGGCCCGGCCGCAGGAACCGCGCGGCGAGTACTCCTGCGGCAGCTGCGGCAGGTGCTCGTGCCGGAATCCGGCGGGTGACGCCTCGACGAGACCCGTGTTGCTGTCCGGGTGCGAGCGGGAGATCCAGCGGTTGTAGTTCTCCACGTACAGGCAGTCCTCGCGCCGCTCCTCGTGGAGCTCCCGCGGATCGAGGACCTCCGCCGGCCCGAACGTGCCGGGACGGGAGAGGCGGTGCAGGGTCATCACCGACTGGGGCCCGAAGTCGAAGACCCGCGAGGTGACGTCGAACTCGTCGCCGAACCCGATGCCGTACGGATGGACCTGACGGCTGCCGCGCACCCGGAAGTAGTAGAAGGACAGGTAGGTGGGGTGGCCGTCGGCGCTGCGGGCCGCGTACACGTTGGTGCCGCTCGCGGCCTTGACCGCCTCCCACGTCCAGTCACCCAGCTGTCCGAAGAACAGGGACCCGGCTCCGCACATGCCCGGTGCCACCGTGACCCGCCGGGTCAGGGAGGACGTGTCGAGGAGCGCCGGGTCGCTCAGCCGGCCGGTGGGGCTCATTTGGCGTTCGCCACCAGGTCCGCCACCCGGCCGCTCACGTACGCGCTGAGCTGGTTGACCGTGGGGTGGTCGTAGACCGTGTCGAGGATCTCCTCCAGGCCGTACTTGGTGTTGACGAAGGCGACCAGTTCCACGCCCAGGACGGAGTCCAGGCCGAGGTCCGCGAAGGTGGCGTCGTCGTCGATCTCCTCGATCTCGCAGTAGAGGATGCCGGCCAGGTGCGGCCGCAGTTCGTCGCGGATCGAGTCGGCACTCACCAGGGTCGTCATTCGCTCTCTCCTCAACCTCTTCGACTCGCTGTGCGAGCAATCTCGGGCCAGGCTAGGAAAGGCGTCTCGGGAGCCGCTGGAGCTGTCCTCGAGGGCTGGGGCAGGAACCCGAGCAGGGTGAGCAGGCTGCGCGCCTCGACATTGAGGTGGCTGCCGTACCGCACGAAGTCCATCAGCTGGCGCACCGTCATCCACACGAACCCCGGGGGCGCCTCGAGCGGGAAGTCCTCCTCGGCCTCGACCAGCAGGTAGCGGTTGCGGGCGTGGTGGAAGCGGCCGCCCTCCTCGGACTGGACGGCGTCGAAGCGGATCCGGTCCGCACCGGCGGCCAGGACGAGGTCCAGGAACGGGGGCCGCGCGGTCGTCCCCGGCCCCGAGCCGTCGGCGGCGGCGTAGTCGGCGGGCTGGCACTGCACGGTGGGCGCCATCTCGACGCGGTCCAGCGCCCCGGTCTCGACGCGTGCCTGCACCAGCAGGTGCAGCACCCCCCTGACCCGTCGGGCGACGAACGCGACGACGCCCTGGCTGCGCGGCGCGATCATGGGCTGCGACCAGCCGGAGACCTCGCGGTTCGACGCCTCCACCCGCAGGCCGATCACCTTGAAGTGCCGGTCCTCGTCATGGACGACGGCGCCGTCGCGCAGCGACCAGCCCGTCGTCCGCGCCAGCGGCACGAGCCGCCGCTCGAGGGTGCAGTGCGCCTTCGCCTCGGTGAACCAGCTCAGCAGCTCGGCGGTGGTGTGCAGCGCCGCGCGCCCCGGCTGCCAGGACGCGGCGAGCGCACCCTCGAAGCCGTCCTCGCCGGGGACGCCCGCCGGCCGGCGCAGCCGGGTCGCACCCGACAGGACGGTACGGGTGTCCATGTTCACCAGGTCGTCGGTCTGCAGGAGTTCGGCGATCTGCTCGAAACTCAGCCAGCAGAAGTCGTCCAGGACCGGGACGTCCTCCTGCGTCCGCACGATCATGTTGCGGTTGCGCTTGGCGAGGAACCAGGACGCCTGCTCCGACTGGAGGGCGTCGAAGAGGATCTCACCGCTGCGCGGCACGAGGAAGTGCTCCAGATACGGAACGGGCCGGCCGCCGTGCACCCGGGTGTAGTTGCTCTTCGTCGCCTGGACCGTCGGCGACAACTGCACCAGATTCTTGTTTCCCGGCTCCATCTTCGCCTGGAGCAGGCAGTGCGGAACGCCGTCGAACTCCTTCACCAGGATTCCGAGAATTCCGTGTTCCGGCTGCACGATGATCGGCTGCTGCCAGGAATCGACCGCCCGTCCCGAGTCCGTCACCTCCAGTCCCCGGACGGAGAAGAAGCGACCGCTGCGGTGCACCAGATTTCCGGACCCCTCCTCGAAGGACCAGCCGTCCAGGCGGTCCAGGGGAGTCTCGGTGACCTTGTAGGAATTGGCCGCGCACCGTTGCTCGAACCAGCGATGGAATTCCGATATGTCGGAGAACATGGGGGCCTCCAGAGGATGTCTTCCGGGAACTTTCGACAGGACGCAGAGCCCGACCGGTTCGCGAGAACGGTTCGAGTCGGCTGCGAGCCCGAAAATAAAGAATGTCGAGCGTCAAATGGCATGCACGGGCGAGGAGTTGATCCCATTGACCATCGATGTGACCGAAGCCGCGGGGGCGGTCCAGGGGGAGTGCGCACCGGCCTTCGCCGAGGTCGCGCGGGCGTTCGCGGAGAACTTCCGCGACGGCTCGCAGACCGGGGCGGGCGTGAGCGTCTACCACCGGGGACGCGAGGTGGTCTCCCTGTGGGGCGGGGTCGCCGACGAGGCCACCGGCCGCCCCTGGCAGCGCGACACGCTCGCCGTGCTGGCCTCGCCGACCAAGTCGGTCGCCGCCGGCGCGCTGTACGTCCTTCTCGAGCGGGGCGTGGTGGAACTGGACGCCCCGATCGCCCGCTACTGGCCGGAGTTCGCCGCCGCGGGCAAGGAGTCGGTCACCCTTCGCATGCTGCTCGCCCAGCGGACCGGCGTGGTGGCACTGGACCACACACCGATCACCTACGAGCGGCTGCGCACCGGCCGGCCCGTCGTCGAGGCCCTGGCCGCGGCCCGCCCCGAGTGGGAGCCGGGCACCGCGCACGGCTACCACGCCATGACCTTCGGCCACATCGTCAGCGAGGTCGTGCTGCGCACCACGGGCCGCACCGTCGGTGAGTTCCTCGCCGAGGAGATCGCCGGCCCGCTGGGGCTGGACTGCTGGATCGGACTGCCCGAGGCCGAACTGCCCCGGCTGGCGACGATGCTGCCGTCCCAGGCCGAGTTCCTCATGGAAGGCGCCGGCGACGGTCCGGACACGAGCGGCCTGGCCGAGCTCCTCGCCGCGCTCGGCGACCCCACGTCGCTCACCTTCCGGGCGACCATCGGCAGCATGTCCTTCGACGCCGACACCGGCAACGACGCCAAGCGGGTCCGGCTGGAGAACGCCTCGTACGACGGCGTGGCCAACGCCCCCTCCCTGGCCCGCTACTTCGCCGCGCTGATCGGCGAGGTGGACGGGATCCGGCTGGCCGGGCCCGGCCTGGTCGACGAGATCCGCCGGGTGCACTCGGACGGCCCGTGCCGCACCATGCTCCTGCCGACCACGTGGGGACTGGGCGTGATGCTGCCCGACGGCCCGCTGTACCCGGCGTCCGCCGGACCGGCCGGCTCGTTCGGGCTGGCCGGGGCGACGGGCTCGTTCGCCTGCGCCGTCCCCGAGCGCGAACTCGCCTTCGCGTACGTGCCGAACGGCGGATCGCGGGTCATCGACCGGCTCGACCCGCGCGCCCGGCGCGTGGCGGAGGCGGTCCACCGGAGCGCGGCCGGGCTCTGAGACCGCGGCGCGCGTCCGGGCGGCTGCCGCCGAGCTACGCGGCGGCCCGCTCGGCGGCGTACGCACCGGCGTGCTCCAAAGTCTGCAGGCTGTTGCGGCGCAGCAGCTCCTGAACGGTCGCGCGAGCCTGGGCCGGGGTGGTCCCCTCGCCCAGGACCGACGCGACGGCCTCGGGGTCCAGCGCCACGTCGTGACGGATGGAGACGCGGGTGCGGTCACCGTCGGGGACGACGGTCCACACGCCGCCGTGGGCACGCAGCGGGCGGGGCACGGAGGTCTGCCGGAAGACGATGCGCTCGCCGGCGAAGCACAGCCGCACCGAACGGGAGGTGTGCACGGAGCCGTCCGGGGAGAGCGTGTCCATCTCCAGCGTCTGCTGCTCGACGCCCTCGCCCGCCCCGCTCGCCGGGGCGGTCTCGAGGTCGAGCCGGGTGACGTGCGGCAGACGCTCCGGCCACAGGTCGGCCCGGTGCAGGAACGCGTGGACGGCCTCTGCCGGGCCGTCGATCTCCACCTCGTCGGTGAAGGAGAACAGCAGGTCGCCGAGGTCCTCGGGACGCTCGGCCCAGTACCGCACCGCCGCCACCTCCTCCGAGTTGTGCCGCTCCAGGGCCTGCGCGAGGAAGGCCTCGGTCCGGGTGTCCGCCGGGTCGGTGAGCGTGTAGGCGTTGCCGAGCGTGATCCGGGTGGGCTCCTTCGTGCCCAACTCCTCGAAGCGCCAGGTGCCGGCGGCCGCGGACAGCGGCGGGGCCGGCCGTTCCTGCCGGAAGGAGACCCGCAGAGCGGCGTCGTCGGCCTGCCGGACCGAGGTCCACGAGCGCACGCTGTCGCCCGACAGGACCCACATGCGGAACCGGTCCCCGTCCGGGCCGGCGTCCAGCAGCTCGACGTGCAGGCACGGAGCGAACAGCAGGGGCCAGCGGGTCACGTCGGAGACGAGCCCGTAGGCCCGTGCCGCGGAGGCAGTGGTCGTGGCGGTGAGTTCCGCCAGGCGGTCGCCGGTGCCGGTCATCCAGGTCTCCAGACGGTTCGGGGCAGGTTCGGGGCAGTCGTCCTCCGCAATGTCGTGCAGGGGTCTCGATCCCTGCTCGACCCGGGATCGAGCCGCCCCGACCAGGCTCGGAACCTCCCAGAACGACTGGAGTCGCTGTCATGCGCATCTTGTTCACCGCATTCCCGGCCACGGCACACGTCCATCCGCTCGTTCCGCTCGCCTGGGCGCTGCAGAACGCGGGCCACGAGGTCCGGGTGGCCATCCACCCCGACACCGTGCACCTGGTCACCGAGGCGGGACTGCCCGCGGTGCCGCTCGGTTCCCGCGAGACGCTCGCCGACGCGGCGAAGTGGAACGACAACTTCGAGATGCTCTCCCAGCTGAGCGACGCCCTGTTCCTGGACACCGGCAACGCCCCGCAGTGGGAGCGCCAGTGGCAGGGCCTGTGCGGCATGCTGGGCACGTTCACGCCGATGCTGGACGACCTCGTGGACTTCTGCCGCGGATGGCAGCCCGACCTCGTGGTGTGGGACCCGTTCTGCGTGGCGGCGGGCGTCGCCGCGCGCGTCACCGGCGCCGCCCACGCCCGCTTCCTGTGGGGCCAGGACAACATCGGCTGGCTGCGCGCCAAGTCCCTGGAGGCGGGCGCCGGCCAGGACGGCACCCCGGACCCGGTGGACGCGCTGATGGCCCCGATGCTGGAGCGCTACGGGCTGGAGTACTCCGAGGACCTGCTGCTCGGCCAGTTCACCGTCGACACCATGCCGCAGGCCCTGCAACTGCCGCTGCCCGTGGACTACGCCCCGATCCGCCGGGTGTCGTACAACGGCAACACGGTGGCCCCGGCGTGGGTGCACCAGCGCCCCGAGAAGCCGCGCGTCCTGCTCACGCTCGGCATGGGCGGCCGCGGCCGCCAGCTCTTCGACGCGGCCGGGATCTCCTTCCCGCAGGTCGTGGAGGCGCTGGCCGAACTGGACGTCGAGGTGGTCGCCACCCTGCACAAGGCGATGCTGGACACCGTCACGTCCGTCCCCGACAACGTCCGGCTGACGGAGTACGTGCCGTTGGCGCAGGTGCTGCCGAGCTGCTCGGCCGTCATCCACCACGGCGGCGGCGGCACGTTCGCGGCGGCCGCGGCGGCCGCCGTCCCTCAGCTGATCGTGCCGATGTCGCTGTGGGGCGAGGCGATCACGGCCCGCTTCATGGCCGACCGGGGCGCCGGAACGGTCGTCGAGGCCGAGGACCTCGACACCGCGCTGCTGACCGAGCAGGTCACGCGGCTGCTGGAGGATCCCGCGTTCCGTACGGGAGCACAGGCACTGCGCGCAGAGATCAACCAGGCGCCGGGGCCTGCCGAGTTCGTCTCCGTGCTGGAGACGCTGACCACCAAGCACCGCCCGTGACCGGCCGCCGGCGCCCCGCCGCGGGGGGGGGGGGCCCGGGCGGCCCCCCCCCCCCCGCCGGGCCGGCGCGCGCCCGCGCCCGGCCCCGCGCGCCGCGCCCCGGCGCGGGGGGGCCGCCCCCCCGCGCG
>NZ_JBHYTK010000031.1:31255-38665 GCF_042749255.1 Streptomyces sp. NPDC059524
CGGCTGATCAGCCGCGCGCCAGCGCCTCCACAGCGGGAAGGACCTCCGCCGGGCCCGGCAGCGCGGCCAGCTCCGCGGCGAGTTCCGCCGCCCGCCGCGCGTACGACGGGGTGGCGAGCATCTCCCGGCAGACACGGGCGACGTCACCGGGCCCGTCCTCGCCGGCCTGAGGCAGGCGGGCCACACCGTGGTCGGCGAGACGCCGGTTGGGGCCCCACAGCTTCGGCATGTTGGGCACGACCATCTGCGGAACGCCGGCCCGCACGGCCGTCAGCGCCGTCTGCCCGCCGCCCGCGTGCAGCAGCAGATCGCAGGTGTGCAGCACCGTGTCGAGCGGCAGCCAGCCCGCCCGCACACCCGGGTGCCGCTCACGCAGAGCGGCCGCCGCCTCCTCCGGGGCCGCGACGAGGACCTCCACGTCCGGACCGCTGACCTTCCCGACCAGCGCGTCCAGGTGGTCGAACTCGTACTCCTTGCTGACCCGGCTGCCCGCCGTGACACACACCCGGCGCCGCTCCCCGCGCGTGTACATCCACGGCTCCAGCTCCCGCTGGAGCCCGCACGGCACGAACCGCATGGTCAGCCCGGACGGGGCCGCGGGGTCCGCGACGGAGGGCGGGCAGATGTCGATCCACAGGTCGGCCGCGGGCAGCTCCGTCAGACCGGACCGCGCCAGCTCCGGGGCCAGTTCGTCGGCGGCCCCGAGCTCCATGGCGAGCGGCTCGCCCATGTCCCAGGCGTGCCGGACGTACGGGACCTTCAGCTCGCCGGCCAGCAGCGCCGCACCGAAGGCCAGCGCGCCGCCGACGACCACGTCGGGGCGCCAATCCCGGCCCAGTTCGCGCAGCGCCGGAAGGCTCCCGGCGGCCAGCCGGCCGAACCCGCGCCCCCCGAACCGCATCCGCTCCCCGGGATCGTCGGGCAGCGACAGCGGGGAGCCGTCGCGGCCGGCGAGCATGAAGTCACGCATCGCCAGCGGCGTGACGGACGCGGCCGGGAGCCCCGCCGCGGTGATCACCCCCGCCATGTCCGCCGTGGCGGCCACCAGGACCTCGTGCCCGCCGTTGCGCGCCGCCGTGGCCAGCGGGACGAGGGCGAACACCGTCGCCGGGCTGCCCCCGGCGAGGAAGAGCATCCGCATGCCGGCGCCTCAGCCGCGACTGGCCGGGGCGAACGCCAGCGCGTCGAGCGCGGTCACCACGGCGGCCTCCTCGTACGCGAAGTGCCGCTCCAGCTCCTCGACCAGCGTCTCCAGCCTGGCCTGCACACCCTGCGGGTCGCCCGGCTCCAGCTCCGTCACGAGCTCGGCGATCTCGGTGCGCAGCCGCGACACCACCTTGTGCTCCTCGCGCAGCTTGGCCAGCGTCGGCGCCAGACCCGGGAAGGTGGACTCCAGGACCGGGAACGCGCCCTGGTCCTCGCCCCCGTGGTGCACCTCGAGCGCCTTGCAGAAGCTCAGGCAGTTGTCGCGCAGCTGCTGGAGCACGGGCACGTCGGCGGGGGTCACGGCGTCGGCCTTGCCGGCCGCGAAGTCGGCGACCTGGCGGCGGAGTCCGGCGAGCTCGCCGCGCAGCCAGTCGTGGATCTCGGTGAGTTCCTGACCGAGCCCGCGCGCCCGGCGCCCGTCCTCGTAGTACTCGGGCTCCAGCACGACGACGGGCAGGACCCGGTCGGTGTTCTTCTGGTAGTCCGCGTAACCGGGGGACAGCTCGCAGGCCTTGGCGAAGACGCTCTCGCGCTCCTCGCCCTCCAGCACCGTCGCCCTGGCCTGGTACTTCTCCGTACCGACCTCGACGGTCAACAGCGGGTTGGCACTGAGGTTGTGGTACCAGGCGGGGTTCTTCGGGCCGCCGCCGGCGGACGCGATGACGACGCCCTTGCCGTCGATCTCCAGGTATCCGACCGGGCTGGTCCGCGGCAGGCCGCTCTTGGCGCCGGCCGTGGTCAGCAGAGCGAGGGTGCCTCCCTCGAAGGGGCCCCCGACCTTTCCGCCGTTCGCCCGGAACTCCTCGACGACGGGCTTGTTCCAGTCAGCGACGAAGGCTTCCAGCTCGTCGGCCATGGATATGCACGCTCCTCAGTTCTTTCGACAGGTCCACGCATCGGCGGCGGCCCGCCGGCCCGCACGGGTGGGACTCGACGATCAACGGCCGGACCCCCGCCGGTCAATGATTCCCGTCCGGAACTCGAGCCGCCCTCGAGCACTCCTGGAGCGGCGCCCCGGCCCGTGGAACCCGGCTCGAGACCTGGTCGCGAGCGCATGGACCCCCCGTCGAACACCCGTCCACGAACCGCCGGAGCGCGCCTTCTCGATGGCACAGTCGCCCACCGGAGACGACCGGAAACACGGGCTGCCGGAGACTCCGGACGGCCGGAACCGGAACGGGAGGCATCCACCATGCAGAACACACTGTCCCGGCGCCGCCTGCTGGGACTCGGTGCCGCGGCGGGCGGCGCCGCGGTGCTCGCCGCGACGCCTGCGGGCGCATGGGCGGCGGCGCGCCCGCTGGACGCGGGCTGGCCGACGAGGATCGAGCTTCCGGTCGGCTTCCACCCGGGCGGTGTCGCCACCGACGGCCGCGCCCCGTACGCGTACTACGGATCGCTGTTCGGCGGCGACGTCTACCGGGTGGACCTGACCACCGGCCAGGGCAAGTACATCTCTCCCGACCTGGGCGAGGGCAACGCCGCCGCCGGGATCCGGCTCGACTGCCACGGGCGGCTGTTCGTCAGCGGTGCCTACGGCGGCCAGATCCGGGTGCTCGACGTGACCACCGGACAGACGCTGGCGTCGTACCGGATGACGCTGCCCGGCGCGACGATCGCCGACGTCGCCCTGACCGCGGGCGCCGCGTGGTTCACCGATGCCTTCCACCCCGTCCTGTACAAGCTGCCGCTCGGCCCGACGGGCGAACTGCCCACCGCCGACCAGGTCGTGACGGTGCCCCTGAGCGGCGACTGGGTGCAGGGCGGCGACGGCGAGGTGACCACGCTCGGCATCTCGCCCACCCCCGACGGCCGCGGGCTGCTCCTGGCCCACGTCCTCGACGGCGGCGGCCTCATGCGCGTCGACCCGGCCACCGGCGTGGCACAGCGGATACCGATGGGCGGCGCGACCATCCCGTCGGCCAACGGCATCCGCCTCGACGGCACCCGGCTGTACGTCGCCCAGTCCGACGCGGTCGGGGTGCTCCAGCTGAACACCGAGGGCACCCGCGCGGCCCCGCTCACCCGGATCACCGACCCGGACTTCGACTGGCCGTCCGCGGTGGCCGTGCACGGCGACCGGCTCTACGTGTCGAACTTCGGCCCGCGGACGCCGACCTCCACGACCCCCTACCACTCGACCGCCGTGCCCCTGGTGCGCCGGTTCACGACCCACAGCACTGAGGAGCGGGCATGAGCGAGACCCCGAAGGACCAGCGGGCAGCCCTGGTGACGGGCGGCACCAGCGGCATAGGCCTGGAGATCGTGCGGCGGCTCGCCTCCGCCGGCACCCCGGTGCACCTGTGCGGCCGTACCACGGAAACCGTCGCCTCCACCGTCAAGGAACTGGTCGAGGAGGGCCTGCCGGTCACCGGCTCGGTCTGCGACGTCCGCGACCACGAGCAGATCCGCGAACTGGTGCGCACCGTCGTCGAGCAGCACGGCCCGATCCGCATCCTCGTCAACAACGCCGGCCGCAGCGGCGGCGGCCCCACCGTCAAGATCACCGACGAGCTGTGGGCCGACGTCATCGAGACCAACCTGACCAGCGTCTTCCGGGTCACCAAGGAGGTGCTGACGGCGGGCGGCATGGAGGAGGCCGGCCACGGCCGGATCATCAACATCGCCTCGACCGGCGGCAAGCAGGGCGTGGTCCTCGCCGCCCCGTACTCGGCCTCCAAGCACGGCGTCGTCGGCTTCTCCAAGGCCCTCGGCCTCGAGCTCGCCCGCACGGGCATCACCGTCAACGCGGTCTGCCCCGGCTTCGTCGAGACGCCCATGGCCCAGCGGGTCCGCGAGGGCTACGCGGACGCGTGGGGCATCACGCAGGAAGAGGCCTTCGACCGGATCACCACCCGGGTGCCCAACGGGCGTTACGTCACCGTCCGCGAGGTCGCCGCGATGGTCGAGTACCTCGTGGGCGACGACGCGGCAGCGGTCACCGCACAGGCGCTGAACGTCTGCGGCGGCCTCGGCAACTACTGATCCGGAAGAGGAAGGAAGCCATGAGCAGCACACGCGTCGCCCTGGTCACCGGCTCGTCCGCGGGCATCGGTGAGACCGTGGCCCGGCGGCTGGCCGCCGAGGGCATCAGCGTCGTCGTCAACTCGGCCCGCTCCACGGAGGCCGGCGAGAAGGTCGCGGCCTCGCTGCCCGACGCCCTCTACGTCCAGGCGGACATCTCCGACCCGGAGCAGTCGCGGCAGCTGGTCGCCGCGGCCGTCGAGCACTACGGACGGCTCGACATCCTCGTCAACAACGCCGGTGTCACCCGGGCCATCCCGCACGGCGACCTCGACGCCGCGACCCCCGAGGTGTGGCAGGAGATCTTCGGCCTGAACGTCTTCGGCACCTGGCAGACCACGGTGGCCGCGATGCCCGCACTGCGGGAGAGCGGCGAAGGCGTCGTCGTGAACGTGTCGTCGGTGGCCGGCAGCCGTCCGACCGGCAGCTCGATCCCGTACGCGGTGAGCAAGGCGGCCCTGGAACACATGACCCGCCTGCTGGCCGTGGCCGTGGGCCCCGAGGTCCGCGTCAACGCGGTGGCACCCGGCCTGGTCGAGACGGGCTGGACACAGGGCAGCGACTTCTTCGCCGCCATCGCCCAGAAGGTCGCGGAGGTCGCCCCGCTGCGCCGCGTGGGACAGCCGGACGACGTGGCGGAAGCGGTCCTGTCGATGATCCGCTCGACCTACACGACCGGCAACGTCCTCATGGTGGACGGCGGCGGCACCCTCGTGCGCTGACGGCCGCGCCGCCCGCCGCCTCAGTCCGCCTCGGCGACCTGCGAGGCGTACGCGGCAGCCGCCGGGGCGAACTGGAGCACCACGTGCCCGGACGCCGAGTGGACGTCCCGCCACAGCCGCTGCAGCGGGCTGTCGACCCGGTGCCCGCTGGTCCCCGACGCCCTGAAGAGCCGGTCCACGACACCCGTCAGCAGATCCGCGGCCCGCGCGCAGTCACGCTGGCCGCGGACGGTCTCCAGCGGCGTGGGGACCGGATCGCGGTCGGCGGTCGCGGCGACCCGCTCCAACAGCAGCCGGGCGGCGTCGATCTCGCCCGAACAACGGGCCAGAGTCTCCTCGTAGAAGCCGCGGCCGGGACCCGGCCCCGGCACGTGCGAGGCGCTGCGCAGTTTCGGAGCGGCGTACTCGGTCCAGTGCGCGAGCGCGCCCTCGGCGGCGCCCAGCATCGGCAGGGTGAAGAAGAGACCGTTGACGGCCGGCAGCGGAACGCGGTGACAGCCGGCCGACCCCTGCGGGGCCAGGCCGGTCAGCAGGTCCTTCGCCGCGAAGCTCAGCTCGTCCGGCACCAGCACGTCGTCCACGATCAGGGTGTTGCTGCCGGTGGCCCGCATCCCGATGTCCGACCAGGTGTGCTCGATGCGGTACGCGGAGCGGGGCAGCGCGAACAGCCGCGGCTCCGGCCGCCCTTCACCCGTCGCCACCAGGGCGAGCAGCAGCGCCCAGTCGGAGTGGTCGACGACACTGACGTACGGCCAGGTGCCGGACACCCGCCACCCGCCCGACGCGGCACGGGCCCTGCCCACCGGCGAGACGGAGCCGACGACCACCGTGTCGGGCCCCTCGCGCCAGACCTCCTTGCGGCCCGCCTCCGGGAGATAGGCCGCCATCCGCGACAGGCTCGCCACGATCGCGGCGCTCCACGCGGTCGCCGGACACCGGGCACCCAGCACGGGAACGGCCCGGGCCAGCTCGCCGTAGGTGGACTCGGTGCCGCCGTGCGCGGCCGGCACGAAGTGCCGGGCGAAACCGGCGTCGACCACGGCCCGCAGCACCCCGGGGTCGACGCGGCGTTCCTGCTCGGCGCGCTCGGCCAGGCCGGCGGCGAGTTCGGCCACCGCGGGCGCCGCGGCAGCCACCCCGGACTCTCGCGGGAACTGGTCGCTCATCCTTGCTCCTTACGCTGGGGGCGCCCGGACGGGCCGACACCTCGTCCCACGCTCCGCCCGGCCGGTAGCGACGAGCTCAAGGTCGGCTGGAGAGGGCTCGCGGCGTCCTCGACCGGGCTGCGAGCAGAGCGCACGAGACTCGGGGCACTGTCGCAAGCCATGTGAGGAGAACGGCCGTGCCGCCCAGCATCACCGCCCCCCGCGCCGCGGAGCCCGGGACGTCCCGGGTGCCCGCCCCCTTCGCCGAGGTCGTCGAGGTGGCCGACGGCGTCCACGCCTATCTGCAGCCGCCGGGCGGCTGGTGCCTGAACAACGCGGGCATCCTCGTGTCCGAGGGCGAGAGCGCCCTCGTCGACACCGCCGCCACCGAGGCCCGCGCCCGCCACCTGCGCGCGAGCGCCCTCGCCCTGAACCCGGCCGCGCCGCGCGCCGTCGTCACCACGCACTTCCACGGCGACCACGCCTTCGGCAACTACCTGTTCCCCGAGGCGCTCGTCGTCGGCCACGAGCGGACCCGTACCGAGATGGTCGCCGCCGGACTGCACCTGACCGGACTGTGGCCGGACGTGGAGTGGGGCGGCATCGAACTGGCCCCGCCGGCGCTGACCTTCCGCGACGGCCTGACCCTCCACATCGGTTCCCTGCGGGCCGAACTGGAGCATGTGGGGCCCGCGCACACCTCCAACGACACGGTCGTGTGGCTGCCCCGCCAGAAGGTCCTGTTCACCGGCGATCTCGTCATGAACGGGGTGACGCCGTTCTGCCTGATGGGCTCGATCGCCGGATCGCTGGCCGCCCTGGACCGGCTGCGGGCGTTCGGGGCCACGACCGTCGTACCGGGTCACGGCGCCGTCTCGGGGCCCGAGGTCTTCGACGTCGTCGAGGGGTACCTGCGTCACGTCCAGCGGGTGGCCGCCGAGGGGCACGCGGCGGGCCTGACCCCCGCCCAGGCCGCCGCCGAGGCCGGCCCCGGCCCGTACGCAGGGCTGCTGGACGCCGAGCGGCTGGTGCCCAACCTGCACCGGGCCTACGCCGAGCTGGACGGCGCCGGCCCCGAGGACCCGCTGCCCATGCCGGTCATGGAGACGGCCCTCGGCGAGATGATCGCCTACCACGGCGGGCCGCCCTGCTGCCTCGCCTGACCCGCACGGCGACAACGCACCCGTACCGATGAGGAGAAGGGGGGGGGGCCGGGGGGGGGGCGGGCCCCGCACCCGCGGCGCCGCGCGCGGCGGCGGGGGGGGCCCCCGGGTGGCGGGGGGCCGTGGGGGCGCCCGGGGGCGGCCCGGGCC
>NZ_JBHYTK010000031.1:38675-58571 GCF_042749255.1 Streptomyces sp. NPDC059524
TCCGGGGGGGGGGGGGGGGGGCGCGGGGGGGGCGCCCCCCCCCCACCCCCCTCGTCCGCGCTCCGTGCGCGCGGGTCAGACCTCGTAGTCCGGGCTGACCTTGCGGAACCTGGTGCGCAGCTCGTCCCCCTCGAACTCCAGCACGTCGGTCACGAAGCAGCTCGGGCCCACCAGCGGCTCCGAGACGTTCGGGCGGGTCTGATAGACCACGGCGTAGTACTCGGTACGGATCGAGCCGTCGTCCTGCGGGAAGACCTGCACCATGTTGAACCAGTGGCGGCGCTGCACCGGATCGACCGCGTGCTTGGTCTCCTGGTAGGCGCGGATCGCCGCGGAGATCGCCGCGCGGCCGACCAGCGGGTCGGCGCCCGGGCGGTGGTCGAACACGCCGTCCTCGGTGAACGAGTCGGCGAACGCGTCGGCCTGCATGGTGTCCAGGAGACGCACCTGCCCGGCATAGAACTGCTGGACCTCTGCGTAGAGTTCGCTGATGCTGCGCGACCGGCCGGTCGCCAGAGTCGTCGTGGTCACAAGAGCTCCTGATCGGAAGACGGACGTCATGAATCGCAGGACGTCATGAAGTGGGGTGTACGGACCGCACGGCGCGGTCGAGAACCTGCGCGGGACTCGGCTGCCGGGCCATCTCCGCGCTGACCTCGGCCGCCGAGTCGGCGAACGAGCGCTCCGCCAGGAGCCGGCCCACGAGTGCGCACAGGCGCGGTGCGTCGGCCTCCGCCGGGTCCAGGGACAGACCGGCCTTCCGGTCCACCACCTTCTGCGCGATCAGCGGGTTGTCGGAGCCGCCGGGCAGCACCAGCTGCGGCACCGCGTAGTGCAGGGCCGCCGCCGCCGTGCCCGAGCCGCCGTGATGGATCACCAGCGAGCAGGTGTCGAGGAACGTGGACAGCGGCAGGAAGCCCGCGACCCGCACGTTGTCCGGCAGCGGGCCCAGCTTGGACAGGTCCGTCGAATGGTCCGCGAGGACCACCTCGACGTCCAGTTCCCCCAGCCACCGCAGCAGCGAACCCAGCGTGCCCCCGTCCGAGAGCAGCGGGACGACCGTGCCCAGGGTGAGACAGATCCGCGGCCGGTCCGGAGTCACCAGCGCCCACTCCGGCAGCGTCACACCGCCGTTGAAGGGCACGTAGCGCATCGGCCACCAGGGCACCCCGTCGCCCCTGCCGGCCTCGTCGGCCGACAGGCCGCCCATGCTGGGCGCCCGCGGGTCGACGCGGGCGATCAGCTCCGGCTCGCGGTCACCGATGCCGAGCCGCTCGCGCAGCCCCAGCACCACGGGGGAGTCGTCGGGGATGACACCGGTGCGGTCGTTGTGGTCGTCCGCCTCGACGAACTCCGGGTCACGCGTCGACCAGGAGACCCGGTTGCCGACCTCGAGCGCCGGAATCCCGAGCGCGACGGCCGCCATCCGGCCCGCCTGATGGTCCGAGGTGTACACGATCAGATCGGCGCCGAAATCGCGGCCCGCCTCGACCGTGCCCTCGGTGGAGACGAGCGTGAACAGCTCGAACGGCTTGACCTGCTTGGCCAGGTCCCAGTAGCCGGCGGGCAGCCGCGGGTCCTCGTACTCGGGCGTGCCGGGCTCGGGCGCCTGCCCGGAAGAGGCCAGCATCAGGTCCCCGCCCACATCGCGGTGCGGGAAGACATCCGCGATCGGCAGCCCCCACTCGGGGCCCACCTTCGTCATGTACGCGGTGGTGGCGACGAGGATCTCGTGGCCCGCGGCACGGGCGGCCCACACCAGCGGCACGATCGGCAGCATCAGACCGTAGCCCGGGGCCGCGGCGAACAGGATCCTCATGAGCGCACCACCATCGCCGAGTTGTAGCCCCCGTTGCCGCGGGCGACCACCAGCGCCGTACGCAGCTCCGCGCGGCGCGGCTGCCCCGTGACGAGGTCCAGCGCGTACTCCTCGGGAACATCGGCGACATGCGCCGTCGCGGGGATCACCCCGTCGCGCAGCGACAGCAGCGCGGCGACGACATCGAGGGGCGCCCCACCCGCGTACAGGCGGCCGGTCAGCGTCTTGGGCGCCGTCACCGGCACACCGCGCGGGCCGAAGATCCCGGCGAGCGCGTCCGCCTCGATACGGTCCAGCTCCGGAACACCGCTCGCGTCGGCGAACACCACGTCGACGTCCCCGGCCGTGATGCCCGCGTCCTTGAGAGCACCACGGATCGCCGAGGCCAGCGCCGGCGGGCGCCCGGACCCGGGACGCGGATCGAACGTCGCCGCATGACCCGCCAGCTCGCCGTACACCGTGGCACCACGCCCGCGGGCCGCCTCCGCGTCCTCCAGGACCAGGTACGCGCCGCCCTCGCCCGGCACGTACCCGCTCGCCGCGGCGTCGAACGGCAGATAGGCGCGGTCCGCGTCCTCGGCCTCACTGATGCGCCCGGTCGCCAGGTGCGACACCCAGCCCCACGGGTCGTACGAGGACTCGACGCCGCCGGCGATGGTGAACGGGGTGCCGCGGCGGATGGTGCGCCGGGCGAGCGCGAGCGCGTCCAGACCGCCCGACTGGTCGGCGACCAGCACACTGCCGGAGCCGCGCATGCCGTGGCGAATGGAGATCTGGCCGGTGTTCGCCGCGCAGAACCAGGCGAACGACTCGTACACGCTGACGCTCTCGGGCCCCTTCGTCCAGAGCTTCTGGATCTCCTTGTGGGTGAACTCGAAACCGCCGTGCGCGTTCGAGGAGATCACCCCCATGTCGAGATCCGGCAGGGACTGGAGGTCGGCCCCGCAGTCCTCGATCGCCGCCTCGGCCGCCACCAGCGCCAGCCGGGTCACCCGGTCGGTCTGCGGCAGCAGCCGGCCCGGCAGCAGCTGCTCGGCCTTGAAGTCGCGGATCTGGCCGGCGAGCCGCGACGGGTACTGCGCGGCGTCGAAGCGCTCCAGCGGCGCGATCCCGCTGCGCTGCTCCAGCGTCGCCGTCCAGAACTCCTCGGTGGACTGGCCGTTGGGGGCCATCGCACCGAGTCCGGTGAACACCACGGTCATCGCTTCGCTCCTCGCCACTTGCGCAGCACCATCGCGCTCTGGAACCCGCCGAAGCCGCTGCCGACCGTCAAGGCGGTGTCGACCCGCGCCTCCCGCGCCGTCAGCGGCACGTAGTCGAGGTCGCACTCCGGGTCCTTCTCGTGCAGGTTGGCCGTCGGCGGGATCACCCCGTGCTCGATGGCCAGGGCGCACGCCGCGATCTCGATGGAGCCGATGGCCCCCAGCGAGTGACCGATCATCGACTTGATCGAACTGACCGGAGTGCCGTAGGCGTGCTCACCGAGCGCGCGCTTGAACGCGCCCGTCTCGTGCAGGTCGTTCTGCTTGGTGCCCGAGCCGTGCGCGTTGATGTAGTCGAGGCCGTCCTTGTCGATGCCGCCCTCGTCCATCGCCGAGGTGATGGCCGTGGCCATCTCGCGGCCGTGCGGGCTGAGCCCCGTCATGTGGTAGCCGTTGCAGCGGTTGGCGTAGCCGGCGATCTCTCCGTAGATCTTCGCCCCGCGGCGCTTGGCGTGCTCGTACTCCTCGAGGACGAACATGGCGGCGCCCTCGGCGATGACGAAACCGTTGCGGGTCCGGTCGAAGGGGCGGGCCGCGGTCGCGGGGTCGTCGTTGCGCGGAGTCGTCGCCTTGATCGCGTCGAAGCAGGCGATCGCCAGCGGGGTGATCGCCGCCTCCGTCGCTCCGGCGAAGACGATGTCCGCGCTGCCCTCGGAGATCAGCTGATGGGCGTTGCCGACCGCGTCGATGCCCGAAGTGCAGCCCGTGGACACGGTGTTGACCGGGCCCTCGGCACGCATGTCCCAGCCGACCTCGGTGGCGATCGTGGCCGGGGTGAAGTAGTCGAACAGATGCGGGGAGGCGTAGCGGTGGTCGACCAGCCAGTCCTTGCCCGAGTCGGAGAGCACCAGGTACTCCCGCTCCAGACTGGTGGCCGCACCGATCGCCGTACCGATGCTCACGCCCGTGCGCGACGGGTCGACCGTGTCCAGGTCGAGGCCGCTGTCCTCCAGCGCCTCACGCGCCGTGACGACGGCGAACTGCGATGCCCGGTCCAGGCGGCGGATCTCACGATGCCCCAGCCCCTGGGCCTCCGCGTCGAAGTCGACCTCTCCCGCGACCTGGGAGCGGAACTCGGACGGATCGAACGCGGCGATGCGGCGGGTCGCGGTGCGGCCTGCCGTCATCAGGTCCCAGAACGCCTTCGTGCCGTTGCCGCCGGGGGCGAGGACGCCGATGCCCGTGATGACCGTGTGGCGCCGGCCGGTCATGCGGCTGCGGCCGGCGAGCTCGCGAGGTCCGAGACGATCCTCAGCAGGACCCGCGGCGTCTCCACCGTGGCGATGTCCTCGTCGAGGATGACCACGCCGAACTCCTGCTTGATACGGCTCGCCGTCTCCATCAGAGCCAGCGAGTCGTAGCCGAGGTCGGCGAAGGGGGTGTCGAGAATGTCGCCGTCAAGGCTCCCGGTCCCGTCATCGCCCGCGCACTCGACGAGGATCCTACGGAGATCATCGATGTTCATGGAGCTTTCTCCCTCTCGTGTTCCGGCCGCGGCTGACAGGGCGGCCTCACTTTTCGGACTCTGCGGTGCCCGGCTATAGGTCCGCTCGATCGCCGCCGGACGCCGCCCACTCGGGCGCGTCCGTGAACTCGACCACCGCCGCCGACCACGTGAACCCGCCCCCGACCCCCGCCAGCAGGGCACGCTGGCCCGGCCGGGCACGCCCGGTCTCCACCAGATGCGTCAGGCCCGCGAACTGGTCGCCGGCCCCCAGGTGGCCGATGCCACGGCTCCAGGACCACAGCGTGCGGTCCGGGTCGATGCCGTAACGGCGGAAGAAGTTGACGTCCAGCCGGCGCCGCCCCAGGTGCGGCAGCAGGAACCAGTCGATGCCGTCCATCTCCGAACCCGCCTCCTCCAGCGCCCGCTCGAGCGCCTCCGTCTGCGCGGCAGCCATCCGGGCGACCGAACGCTGCCCCTCGGGCGTGCGCAGATAGACGCGGGTCGTGGCGCCGAAGTCGATGGGACGGCGCACGGCCAGCGAGGCGTCACCCGGCGGGTCCTCACCGCGGTGCATCTCCTCCAGACCCGGCTCCGAGACCAGGACCAGCGACAGGAGCCGGGCGAAGCCCTCGCCGCGGGCCACGACCGCCGCGGTCGCACCGTCCGCGAGAACGGTGCCCGGATCGGTGAGCCAGCGGTCGATGCCGGGCGCACAGAACCGGTCGGCGGTGGTGATCAGAGCAGCGGGCCCCCCGGTGGCGGTGAGGTGCGCGGCGGCCAGTTCGAGCGCGGCCATCCCACCGTTGGACGTCTGCCGCACCTCCATCGCGGGGCACCGGTTGCCGACACCCGTGCGCTGGACGTACGACGCCGGCGCCCACATGTCGTACCCCTGGTAGTACAGGGACGCGTGCAGCACCAGCGTGATGTCCTCGGGCGCGACACCGGAGCGCAGCAGCGCCGCACGGGCCGCTGCCGCCGCCATGTCCGGGGGACTCTCCTCACCGACGGTCACGCCCGTGCTCTGCATCCGCTTCACGGACACCGCGTCGATCAGACCGAGGCCGACCGCGGTGTCGGCGGGCATCACCGCCGGCAGGTGCACGGCACTCGCGCGCAGGTAGACGTCATCCCACCGCACAGTCGGAAACCCTCCCCGGGAACTGGGCCGCAAGTCGGCCGGCCCGCCGATCCTCCCGGCACCGGGTCGACCACAGGTGGACCCGCCCTGGAGCCACGGGAGAGGCCCGACCGCCGGTACACCACTTCTCGAGCAGCCCTCCACGCGCACGCGGCAGGTTGGCGAGGACACATCGCCGGACGAGGAAGGCCCGCGCATGGAGAGCCCCATGAAGCCGTCCCCCCAGGCACCCGCGGACGCGGTGCTCCTGTTCCCCGGCCAGGGAGCGCAGTACGCGCGCATGGCCGCCGGCCTCTACGGCCACGACGAGGTGTTCACCGACGCCGTCGACGAGGCCCTCGTCCTGTTCGGCAACGCCGACGAACTGCGCTCGGACTGGCTGGCCCAGCACCCGGCCGTCCCCGTCGACGACGTACGCCGCGCCCAGCCCCTCCTGTTCGCCCTCGGCCACGCGCTCGGCCGCACCGTGCTCTCCTGGGGGGTGCGCCCCGTCGCCCTGCTCGGCCACAGCGTCGGCGAACTCGTCGCGGCGACACTCGCCGGAGTGTTCTCCCTGCCGGAAGCGGTGGCCATCATGCGCGACCGCGTCGACCGCATAGCGCCGACCCCCGCGGGCGGCCTGCTCACCGTCGCCGGCACACCCGAGGACGTACGCCCCTATCTGGCACGCCACCCCGAGATCGCCGTCGGCGCCCTCAACGCACCCCGCCAGACCGTGCTCGCCGGCCACACCGCCCCCCTGCGCGCCATCAGCGCCGAACTGCGCGAGGCCGGAATCACCATCCTGCCCGTCGCCGCCCACCACCCCTTCCACAGCCCGGTCCTCGCACCGCACTTCGCCGACCTGACGCTGTACCGGAACGTGACCGCGCACCCGCCCGCCATCCCCCTGTGGTCGGCGTTCACCGGCGGCCCCCTCGACGCCCGCTCCGTACGCGACCCGGCGCTGTGGGCGAGCCACCCCGTCGCCCCCGTCCTGTTCTGGCCCACCCTGGACAGACTCCTCGCCACAGGCCCCCACCTGCTCATCGAGGCCGGCCCCGGCCAGGGACTCACCACCCTCGCGCGCCGCCACCCCGACGTGAAGCGCGGACACAGCGAAGCCGTCGCCCTGCTGCCCGTCCGCTCCCAGACCCCCGAGGGCGACCGCGAGCAGCTGTCGGCAGCACACGAACTCATCGACACCCGGACCCGAGAGGAAGTCCCGACATGCGTCTAGCCGCCAACCTCACCTACCAGGGGGCGGGAGAACTGGCCCGCGAGGCCGAACGGCTCGACTACGACCTCGTCCTGGCCGCCGAGAGCCCCCGCTCCGACGCGGTGAGCGTGCTCGGCCTGGTCGCCGGAGCGACCACCCGCATCGCGATCGGCTCGGGCGTCATGCAGATCCCCGCCCGCCCGCCGGGCGCCACCGCCCTGGCCGCCGCCACCCTCCACGCCCTCAGCGGCGGCCGCTTCCGGCTCGGCCTCGGCGTCTCCAACCCGCACATCTCCGACGGCTGGTACGGCGTGGACTTCGCCCACCCGCTCGGCCGCACCCGCGAGTACGTCGACATCGTCCGCCGCGCCCTCGCCGGCGGCCCCGTACGCCACGACGGCACCCACTTCCAACTGCCCGCCCACGGCCTGCAGGGCGCCCCGCTGCACCTGCACACCGAACTGCCCGAGGCCCGCATCCCCCTCTACCTGGGCGCCGTCGGACCACAGAGCCTGAGCCTGGCGGGCGAGATCGCCGACGGATGGGTCAGCGGCTTCACCACACCCGAACTCGTCACCGACTCCGTGCGGCAGCTCGCCGCCGGCCACGAGCGCGCCGGCCGCACCGCGGACGGCTTCGAAGTCATCCCGTACGTCGCCGTCTCCGTCGCCGACGACCCGGCCCAAGCGGCGGACGAACTGCGAGCCCACTACGCGCTCCTGCTCGCCGTCGGCGGAGCCGACAACTTCTATTGCGGGCTGGCCCGCAGGATGGGCTTCGACAGCGGCATCGACGCCTTCCAGGAACGCCTGGCCGCCGGCGACCGCGCCGGCGCGGCCGCCGCGATCCCCCTGGGCTTCATCGACCGCACCGCCCTGCTCGGCCCCGTCGGCCGCATCGCCGACCGGCTGCACGCCTGGTCGGAGGCCGGAGTCACCACACTGAGCGTGCTGGCCTCCGCGAACGCGACAGACCTCGAGGGCCGCAGGCGCGTACTCGCCCACGCCGCCCAGGCCCTGGAGAAGGCCGGCCTGCGGACCTGAACCGCCCCGCCACCCGGCGCCGGCACCACCGGCGCCGCCTTCAAGGACGCCTGCACCCGGCATCCCTGAAGGCGGCGCCGGGCGCGGCAGCCCCGGCTACTGCCCGCCGTCCTCGTCCGCGTGGTCGGCGGTGAGACCCTCACCCCAGTCCACGGCGGACATCTCCTCGTAGGACATCTTCTGGCGCGGGATCCACGAGGCACTCGCACCCTCCGCGTTCACGCCCTTCTCGAACACGGCCAGGCTCGGGTAGAAGTGCGCGCCCGTCAGCGTCAGGTCCGTCTGCGACGGCTCGTGCCCCTCCGGGTGCTCGCGCTCCTCGTGGTTGAGACCGTCCAGCAGCGTCTTCAGGAACCCCATCGAGGTGGCCGGCGAGCTCAGCTCCCGCGAGCTGCCCCCGTACCCCGGCCAGTACGAGGTCTGCAAGTCCTCGGCCGCGAACAGCCCGCCCGGACGCACGTACGGGAACAGCGACTTGAAGGCGGCGATCAGATCGGAGTTCCCGTGGCTGGCGTCGTCGATGACGATGTCGAACGGACCGAGGTCACGGCCCAGCGACTGCAGGAACCCCTCGTCCGACAGATCGCCCTCGATCGTGTGGATGCGCTGCTCACGCAGCGGAGCCTTGTCGAAGACATCGACACCGTAGATGACCGAACGCGGGAAGAAACGCTTCCACATCCGCAGCGAACCGCCACCGGAGGCCGGGTTGCCGTACCCGCCGATGCCCAGCTCCAGGATCTTCAGCGGACGATCGCGCAGCGGCCCGAAGTGCCGCTCGTAGTGCGGCGTGTAGAAGTGCAGGCCCCACTTGTCCGAACCCTGACGCAGCGACAGCTCGCCCAGGTCCTCATGACGGCCCGTCGTCCCCCGCACCAGACGCTTGACGACGGGGAAGACGTGCATCGTGCCACCGAGCCGCTCCGTGTTCTCCAGATCGTGCCAGACGATCCGCAGCACCTGCGCCTCCGGCGCACGCCACGGACCCAGCACCGCACGCAGCAGCTCGGCCAGGTCCGCCTCGATCGTGGCGTGCGGCTCCTCGGCCCGCCCCGCCTCGTGCTCGGCGCTCTTGCCGGCCCGGATCACATGCCCGACCGTCACCCCGTCGAACGCGAGAGCGAGCTGGATGTCGACCGGCGCGGCGTCCTGGCCCGGGATCTCGTGCAGATCCGCCCGGTTCACCAGCTCGTCGGCGAGGATGTGCGCGGTGCGCTCGGGGCCGACCTCCCGGATCGCCGCCTCGATCTGCTCGGCACCGCCCTCGGCGGCCAGGATCAGCTTCAGGATCTCTTCGTGTGCGCGTTGAATTGTCACACCGTCGAACTCTCAGCCGTCCCGTTGGAGCCCGGCTGGACACCCGCTCGACCTTCCGCCCCGACACCTCCTGCGGCCCCCGCCCGGCAACTAGCATCGCCGCGTGCTGAGTTCACGACACACCCCATGGCTGGTCACCGGCGCCGCCGGAATGCTGGGCCGCGCCCTGTGCGAACGGCTCGAGAAGAACGGAGCAGAAGTCACCGCCCTCGACCGCGGCGCCCTGGACGTGACCGACGCCCGCGCCGTCGGCGAAGCCGTCGCCGCCACCCGCCCCGCCGTCGTCGTCAACTGCGCCGCCATGACCGCCGTCGACGCCGCCGAGAGCGACGAGACATCGGCGTACCACATCAACGCGGACGGACCGCGCCACCTCGCCCGCGCCTGCGCCGACACCGGCGCGCAACTGGTGCACATCTCCACCGACTACGTCTTCGAAGGCGGCACCGCGGACCACGCCACCCCCTACCCCGAAGACGCCGAACCCCGCCCCCGCACCGCGTACGGCCGCACCAAACTCGCCGGCGAGCGAGCCGCGCTGACGGAACACCCGTCCGGCACCGCCGTGCTCCGCACCGGCTGGCTCTACGGCCACCACGGCCACAGCTTCGTCGGCACCATGGTCCGCCGCGCCGCGGAAGGCCGCACGGTGGACGTGGTCGACGACCAGTTCGGGCAGCCGACCTGGACCGGCGACCTGGCCCAGCGCATCCTCGACGTCGCCCGCACCGGCGCCACCGGCATCTTCCACGCGACGAGCACCGGCCAGGTCAGCTGGCACGGCCTGGCGAGCGAGGTGTACCGCCTGACCGGCGCGGACCCCTCTCTCGTCCGCGCGATCGACAGCGCACAACTGACCAGACCCGCACCCCGCCCCCACTGGAGCGTCCTCTCCCACGAACGCTGGACCACCGCCGGACTGCCGCCCCTGCGCGACTGGCGGACCGCCCTGACCCAGGCCCTGACCGACGAAGACGGCTGGAAGGCGTACGCCTGACCCCGCAGGCGCAACGGGGGCAACACGGCACCCTCCGACGGCGAGACCCCCACAGACGAGCACGGCGGACGAGGCGAACGAGGCGAGCACCCCGGACGAGGCGAACGAGGCGAACGACGGACAACGCCCCGCTCCGACAGCCATACACCACGACTCGAACGGTTCTCCAGCCGAGAAACCCACTATCGGCCCCACACCGTTCGGGTCGCCCAGACCCACGGCCCCACCACGGCCCGGCCGCGGCCAGAGCCCACAGCACCCGCACCCCCAGGGCGAACACCCGCGTCCACGGCACACCACAGCCAAGCGGGACCCAGGCACCACCGAGGCACCCCGCCCCGGCCACCGCCACACAGTCCCCACCCCACCACACACGACGGGAGCGACCGGGATGTCCGTCCCCACCTCGCCCAGAACAGCCCCACCAGCCTCCACATCCTCGGCCGGCATCGCCAAACTGCCCTCCCTCACCGGCTACCGCTTCATCCTGTTCAACGCGGTGTTCTGGACCCACACCCTCGCCGCCGCCCGCTTCTTCAAGAACGAGGACATCAACGACCTCGGCCACATCTGGCCCTACGGCACCACCGCCCTGACCTCGTTCTTCATCCTCAGCGGCTTCGTACTCACCTGGGGCGAGGCCTGGCGCAACGGACTCGCCCGCTACTGGCGCGCCCGCGCCGCCAAGATCTTCCCCGGCCACGTCGCCGTCTGGGCCTTCACCCTCATCCTGCTCGCGGTCGTCGGCCCCATGGCACTCATCGGCCCCACCGACGTCGGCCCGGCCATCGCCAACCTCTTCCTCGTACAGGCCTGGATCCCCAACCCCTCGTACATGATGAGCGTGTACGGCATCAACTGGTCGGTCTCCTGCGAGATCGCCTTCTACCTCGCCCTGCCGCTCTTCATCCGCCCCCTCCTGAAGATCCCCGCCAAGGCCCTGTGGGGCGTCTTCGCCGGCCTCGTCGCCCTCATCCTCACCATCCCCGCCCTCATCGACGCCTTCGTCGGCGGCCCCGTCTGGCCGTTCTGGGCACCGCTCTCCTTCGACCAGGCCTGGATGGTCTACTTCCTGCCGCTCAGCCGCCTCCCCGAATTCCTCCTCGGCATCGTCCTCGCACGCATCGTGCAGACCCGCCAGTGGCCCCGCATCCGCGCCCGCTGGATCTTCCTCGCCACCGTCGCCGCCACCTACCTCGTCTGGCTCGCCGTCGACGACGTCCTGCCCGCCACCTACGCCAGCAGCGGCGTCCTGTCCATCACCGTCTGCCTCTTCATCCCCCTCATCGCCCTGCGCGACATCGACGGCCGCTCCTCCTTCCTCGCCCGCAAGAGCTGGGTCACCCTCGGCGACGCCTCCTACGCCACCTACCTCGTGCACTGGCCCGTCCTCGCCATCGTCCGCGAACTGGCCGGACCCACCGAGAAGTACGGACTCTGGGCCGGCCTCGGCATCGTCCTCGGCACCCTCGTCCTCACCCAGGCAGCCGGCCTCGCCCTGTGCCGCTACGTGGAACGCCCCCTCATGCTCCGCCTCGGCCGCCCCAAGAAGCAGCAGCCGACGCCCACCGACCGGCCCCTCGTCGGAGCCAAGGAGCCGGTGTGACCACCACCCCCGAGCGCACCGCGCACGACCCGGCGGACACCGGCAAGGCCCCTGCCTTCCCCTTCGAGTCCGACCCCGGCCTCCCGCTGGACGTGCCCGCCGAGTTCACCCGGCTGCGCGAGCAGTGCCCCGTACAGCGCGTGGCACTGCCCTACGGCGGCGAGGGCCACCTCGTCAGCCGGTACGCCGACGTGAAGCAGGTCCTCAGCGACCGGCGCCTGTCCCGGGCCGCGACCGTCGGCCTCGACGTGCCCCGCACGGTCCGCGAGGTCACCGCCCCCGGGCACCTGCTGGCCATGGACCCGCCGGAGCACACGCGGCTGCGCCGCCTGGTGGCGAGCGCGTTCACCGAGCGCGCCGTCCAGCGCTGGCGCCCCCGCGTCCAGGAGATCGTCGACGGACTGATCGCCGGCCTGCGCGCACAAGCCGCCGACGGCGGCCCGGTGGACCTCGTCGCACACTTCTCCATGCCGCTGCCGATGACCGTCATCTGCGAACTCCTCGGCGTCCCGCCCAAGGACCGGCACTACTTCCGGCGCGTCGCCGAGGTCGCCTTCAGCAACGGCTCAGCCTCCTCGGAGGAGATGCAGAAGGTCGGCGAGGAGTTCGGCACCTACCTCTTCGGCCACATCGGCCGGCTGCGCGACAACCCCGGCGACGACCTGATGTCCCAGATGATCGCCGCACGCGACGAGGACGAGGACCGGCTCACCGAGGCCGAACTCATCAGCCTGGCCGGCACGATCCTGCTCGCCGGCTACGAGACCACCGCCGCCGAACTGTCCAACTTCGTGTACACCCTGCTGACCCAGGACCGCTGGACCTGGCTCGCCGCACACCCGGAGCACCTGGACAGCGCCGTCGAGGAACTCCTGCGCTACATCGCACTGGGCGGCGGCGACGTACTGCCCCGCCTGACCACCGAGGACGTGGAGATCGGCGGGACACTCCTGGCGGCCGGGGAATCCGTCATCGCCGCGATGATCTCCGCCAACCGGGACGCCGACATCTTCGACAACCCGGACGAGCTCGACCTGGAGCGTGCCCACAACCCGCACCTCGCGTTCGGTCACGGCCCGCACCACTGCACAGGCGCCCAACTGGCCCGTCTGGAACTGAGGCTGGCCCTCTCCAGCCTCCTCAAGGCCTTCCCGGACCTCCGCCTGGCCACCACCGCCACCGACGTGCCCTGGCGCGAAGGCTCACTCGTACGCGGCCCGGTGGAGCTCCTGCTCCACTGGTGAGCACACGGGCACGCACGCACCACGATGCTGTGCGCGACGGCACCCGCCGCCGCGCACAGCACGACACCCGGCCAGCAGCGTCGCGCCGGCAGCACCACCGGCCACCGTGTCCACCAGCCCTCGAGCGGCCCCACCAAGAATGCAACGCGGAAGGTCATGGCCCCCAGGAGGACACATGCACACTGACCAGCGCCGTACCCGCGACGACCGCGAGCGCGCCGCCGCCCCCACCGGCGCCCGACTGGTCCTCCCGCCGGCCACCCCCGGCAACGCGAAGTGAGCGGGACCATGACGACGACCACACCCGGGAAGACCGGCACCACCACCAGCGGCGGCGTCGAGGTGCGCTCCCTCGCCGTGAGCGGCTGCTTCGAGTTCACGCCACCCGTCTTCCGCGACGAGCGAGGCCTCTTCGTCTCGCCCCTCCAGCAGCAGGCGTTCACCGACGTGCTGGGACACCCCTTCCCGATCGCCCAGACCAACCACAGCCGCTCGGCACGCGGTGTGATGCGCGGAGTCCACTTCCCGGCCACCCCACCCGGCCAGGCCAAGTACGTGCACTGCTCGCGCGGCCGAGGACTAGACGTCGTCGTCGACATACGCCTCGGCTCCCCGACCTTCGGCGCGTGGGACACCGTCGAGATGGACACCGAGACCTTCCGCGCCGTCTACATCCCGGACGGCGTCGGCCACGCCTTCCTGGCCCTCGAGGACGACACGGTCATGACCTACCTCGTCTCCTCGCCGTACCGGGCGGACCTCGAACGGGAGATCGACCCGCTCGATCCCGAACTCGGCCTGCCCTGGCCCAAGGACATGCAGTTCATCTTCTCCCAGCGGGACACCGGCTCGCTGTCACTCGCCGAAGCCAAGGCCCGAGGCATCCTGCCCCGCTACGAGGACTGCCTCGCCGCCGCCGAGGCCCACCGATGACCAAGACCGTCGTCCTGGGCGCCACCGGCTGCATGGGACGCCACGTGTGCGCCGCCTTCGAAGCCCGCGGCATCGACGTCGTCGCCGTGGCCCGCCGCCCCGCACCCCACACCGCCCCCCACCCCTTCCTCGCACTGGACGCCGCCGACTGCCCACAGGAGCAGCTCGCGCAGATCCTGGCGGACCAGAACGCCGACACCGTCGTCAACGCGACGCTCGGCTGGGGCGAAGAGCAGCACCGGATCAACGTGCAGCTGGTGAAACACCTCACCGGCGCACTGCAACTCCTCCCCGCCGCACACCGCCCCCGCCTCGTCCAGCTCGGCACGGTCCACGAATACGGACCCATGCCCCACGGCACCGTCGCCGACGAGCATCTGGAACCCGCGCCCCGGACGGACTACGCCCGCACGAAACTCGCCGCCTCCCGCCACGTGCTCGCCTCGGACCTCGGCGCCGTCGTCCTGCGCGTCGCCAACACAGTCGGCCCACACCTCACCCAGGACGGATTCCTCGGCTCCCTCGCCGCCCGCCTCGCCCGCACGACACCCGGCGAACGGATCGAACTGACCCTCGCCGACGCCCGCCGCGACTACATCGACGTCCGGGACGCGGCGGACGCGGTGGTACGCGCCGCCCTGACCCCCACCCTCGCCCCGGACCAACGCCTCTTCAACATCGGCAGCGGCATCGCCTCACCCATCACCGACCTCGTCACCGCCCTCGTCACAGCGGCCTCCCTCCCCCCGGACACGATCGTGCTCCGCCCGGGCGAGATCCGCTCCCAGGACACGGCAGTGGGCGCGGACTGGACCTGCCTGGACACCAGCCGCGCCCGATCCGTGCTGGGCTGGACCCCGACCCACACCCTGGAAGCCTCCCTCCGCGCGATGTACGAGACGGCGGCCTGACCCCTCTGACCCGCCCCGCCCGGCACCGCGCCGCACACGAAACCTCCACCAAGTCGCGTTCATCAGGCCGCCACTTCGACGCAACCCTTCGTACGCCACACGAGTCACACCCCCGGAAGTCGTCTTCTCCTTCCCCCTCGACTACGGGAGTTCCACCGTGCGCGTACGCACCCTGGCCGCCACCGCCGCCGTAGCGGCACTCACCGCCACCGGACTGACCCTGCCGCTCGCCGGAAGCGCCGCGGCCGCCGCCACACCCAAGTTCGACTTCAACGGCGACGGCTACGCGGACATCGCGGTCGGCATGCCCGACGCCACGGTGAACGGCAAGGCCAAGGCCGGCTACATCAGCCTGATCTTCGGCGGCCCGCAGAGCCCCAGCCAGTCCACCGGCGTCATCAGCCAGGCCACGGCCGGCATCCCCGGCACGCCCGAGGCCGGCGACCGCTTCGGCTCCGCGCTGACCCCCCTCGACGTCAACGGCGACGGGCGCACCGAGCTCGTCGTCGGCGCCGACGGAGAGTCGCTCACCTCCGACCAGCTCCAGGACGAGGGCACCATCACCGTCCTGTCGGTCACACCCGGGCTCGACTTCCAGGGCACCACCGTGGCCAGGGGCACGTCCGGGGCCGGCCACATCGGCACCACCGTCGCCACGGGCGACTACGACGGCGACGGCGACATCGACCTCGCGTACGGCGAGAACGGCGAGGAGCACGGCTCGCTCCGTTTCCGCCCCGGCCCCCTCACCGCCGACCCGGTGACCACCACCACCCTGCGCAGCTACAGCATGGGCGGCCGCACCGACGCCCTGGCCACCGGCGACTTCGACGGCGACGGCCGGGACGACCTCGCCACCACCTGGAGGGGGATGGAGCAGTACGGCACCTTCATCACCCGCTGGGACGGCCAGGCCGGCCCCGCCCAGTGGTGGTCCGACATCGACCACGGCAAGGCGCTCGCCGTCGAGGACTTCGACCAGGACGGCACGGACGACCTCGCGGTCGGCAACATACAGCCCAACTTCGAGGCGGACCACACCTACTGCCAGGACCTGGCCGGCGGGGCGGTGCTCCTTCTCCACGGCTCGAAGACCGGGCAGTTCGGCACCGAGTACCAGTGCATCAACCAGTCCAGCCCGGAGGTCGGCGGTACCGCCGAGACGGGCGACGAGTTCGGCGCCGCGCTGGCCGCGGGCGACCTGAACGGCGACAGCCGACCCGAACTGGTGGTCGGCGTGCCCGGCGAGGACGTCGGCACCGTGAAGGACGCGGGCGGATACGTCACCCTGAACGGCACCGACCAGGGCCTCCACGGCGGCCTGGCCCGCAGCCAGAGCACCCCGAACATGCCCGGCACGGCCGAGGCCGGCGACCGCTTCGGCGCCCAGGTGGCCGTCGGCGACTACAACCGCGACGGTCTGCGGGACACCGTGATCAGCGCGCCCGGCGAGAACGCCGGCGAGCGCAGGTCCGGCGGCGTCTGGTTCGCGCCGAGCAGCACCGAGGAAACGTACCCGCAGGGCAAGTCGCTGACCCCGTTCGGCTTCGCACTGCCCGACGGAGCCATCAAGTACGGCCAGGTACTGGGCCTCTAGGCACCCGGACCGGCTCCTGCCCGAACCGGTCAACTGTCCTTCCACACCACCGATTTGGAGTACCCGTGCGACGACCCGTGCGTTCCGTGCGCAGCAAGAGACTCTCCGCCGTCCTGCTCGGCGCCGCCACCGTCCTGGCGTCGACGGGACTCGCCACCACAGTGGGCGCCGCGCCCGCAGCGGCCGCGACGGGCGTCCAGGGACCCGACTTCAACGGTGACGGCTACGCGGACGCCGTGGTCGGCGTGTACCGGGGGGACATCGACGGCAAGAAGTCCGCGGGCTACCTGCACGTGCTCTACGGCGGGCCGGGCGGAGCAGGCGCCACCACCGCCACGGTCAGCCAGGACAGCCCCGGAGTCCCCGGCACCAGCGAGGACAACGACCGGTTCGGCAGCACCGTGGCGACGGCCGACGTCGACGGCGACGGCCTGACCGACGTCGTCGTCGGAGCGCCCGGCGAGGACGTCGGCGACACGGCGAAGGACCACGGCTCCGTGGTCGTCCTGTACGGCTCGTCCGGCGGCCGCTTCGAGCGCGCCCGGACCATCGCACAGGGCCCGGCGGGCGGTGGCGCGGGGGCCTCGCTCGCCGTGGGTGACTTCACCCGGGACGGCGCCGCGGACGTGGCGGTGGGCCTGACCCACGGGGAGTTCGGCGAAGTCACCCTGCGGCCGGGCCCCCTCACCACGGACAAGCCGCTCACCCACCTCCTCGACACCGGCTTCGGCGGCACCTCGGGCAGGCTGGCGGCCGGCGACTTCGACGGCGACGGCACCACCGAGCTGGCAGTCTCCTCGTACTCCAACGACTACTCGCGCACCACCCTGTGGCGGTGGACCGGCTCGGCCCTGCAGGAGTACTGGAGATCCCCGGCCACCGGCTACGACATCGCCGCGGGCGACTTCGACGGCGACGGCGCGGACGACCTGGCGCTCGGACACTGCCTCATCACCGCCGAGGCCGACCGTCCCACCGGAGCCTGCGGCCCCGACGAACTCGCCAAGGGCGGCAAGATACGGGTCCTCTACGGAGCCTCGAGCTCCGAGGCCTTCGGCACCCGCAACCACACACTCAGCCAGGACACCCCGGGCGTCGTGGGCGCGGCCGAGGAAGCCGACAACTTCGGCATCAGGCTGGCCGCGGGCGACCTCACCGGAGACGGCCGCGACGACCTCGTGGCAGGCACACCCGCCGAGGCCATCGGAACGGCCGACCGCGCCGGTTCGGCGACCGTGCTGACCTCGGGCCCGAACGGACTGCTCGACACCTCGGGCACCGCGAGCTCGGCGGCCTGGCACCAGGGCTCCAGCGGGGTTCCGGGAACGCCGGAGGTCAATGACGAGTTCGGCTCCGCGGTGGCGGTCGCGGACTATGACGGTGACGGGGACGGAGACGTCACGGTCGGCGCCTACAACGAGAACAGCACGGAGTACGAGCAGACCCTCAGCACGGGCGGCGTCTGGACGCTGCCGAACGGTGTGGGAACGGGTTCGAGGGCGTTGACGCCTCGGTTGTTCGGGCTGTGGGGAGCGTTGTATTACGGGCGTGTGCTCGGGCGGGATTGAGGCGCCGTTCTTCGAAGGCCGAGCTTGGGGGAGTTGAGGTTGGAGGGGTTGAGCTTCGAGGGTCGAACTTCGGGATTCGGGTTTCGAGCTGTGTTTGTGGGGAATGGGTGGATGGGTTCTTTTCCCACCCACCCACCCACCCACCCACCCACCCACCCACCCACCCACCCCTTCCCGCCTGCCTGCTGGCCTGTGTGTCTGCCGCGTGGGCTTGTGAGGGGACGGGGCGTCAGGGGTGGTTGGGGTGTGGGGTGTTGACTTTTAGTGTTCGGGTTGCCACAGCGTGTGGTGGTCGTTTAGCGTTCGGCACATAAATCGACCCCGGACAGGTGCTAGCAACACCTGCCGGGGTCTGACCCCGTGACCGTAAAAGGCGGTCTTGGGGCTCACCTCGCGACCGTAAAAGGCGATCCCGTGGCTCATGAAGACTGTATCTCGGCAGCACCGTCGTCCGCACACCCGATGGCCGGCCAGGGATATGGAAAGCGGTCTGTTTGTGACGGAGCATCCCCGGAGGGGGACAGTTTCGCTCACCTGTCTCTGCGTGGCCGTTACCTGGCAGGTTTCGTGGACGCGTTGCCGGAGCAGGCCGCGATGGACGTGAAGACTCTCGCCAGGGAGCAGCCGTTGTTCGGGCAGATGGCGGTGGGGGGGCGCGCTGAGGGAGCTCTCCGCGGCCGGCCATCTGCGACGCGTACGCTGCCGAGCCGCGACAGGAGACGGCACGGTCCGCTGGGTTTCCCTCACCTACTGGTCCCGTACCGCGCGGAGTGACCAGTGGTGGGCGCGGTTCCTCGCCGGCGATGCACCTGGCCCTGACCCCGACCCGGTACCAGTGCCCGCGCTGGCGCCGGTGCCCGCGCCTGTGTCTGATCCGGAAGCGGATTTAGATCCTGACCCCGAGTCAGCGCCCAGCCCCGGCCCTGCGCTCGGCCCTGCGCTCGGCCCTGTGCTCGGTCCTGCGCTCGGCCCTGTGCTCGGTCCTGCGCCTGGCCGTGCCGCCGGTCCTGAGCCAGTGCCAGTGCCAGTGCCAGTGCCTGTGTCTGTGTCTGTGCCTGTGCAGCGTCGAACGACGGACAGGGCGTCAGATCCGCTACGGCTCCGGCACATCCCCAAGCGTTCCGCGGGGCCGGTGGCTCCCCGTTCGGAGGCGTACGAGGCGTTGGCCCAACTCGGTTGGAGGGAGCCGAGGTTGATGTTGTCGGCTGCGGATTGCGCGTCTCTTGAGGAGGCTGCTGCACAGTGGTTGGAGCGTGATCCTGACCGGTTGCAGTTCGTCCAGACTCTTGTCACGGGCCTTCCTCCCGTCGTGCATGCGCCACGGGCCTTCGTTGCCCGTCGGCTGCGCGACAAACTTCCACCACAACGAGTACGAGTCCCGGAGTACCGCACACAGTCTGCGGCCTCTGTGCCTCGACAACGCTCCCTGATGGAGTGCACCGAGTGCGGGAGACCTGGACAACCCCAGGCACTGCCTGGCGGACTCTGCCATACATGCCGGCCAGCCCCGCCGGCCTCGCCTGCTGTGAACGTTCAACTAGCCGGACATGAAAGTGTTTTGACGGAGCATCAGGATTTCTTGTGAGGAACTGACGTAGCGTCATCCCACCACATCCGACAGCCCGCACACCGCAGGCAGCAGCCAGCCACCAGGAAATCGCGGAGCGAATTCCTGCAGGCCGAATTGCGGAGCAATTCGAGCCCCGGACAACGGAGTTGTCCGCACCGGACGGCGGAGCCGGCCGGTGAGCAACGCGGAGCGTTGCCGTCTTTCCGCCACGTAGTGGCGGCGCGTCGTGTCTGCGGAGCAGAC
>NZ_JBHYTK010000032.1:0-5873 GCF_042749255.1 Streptomyces sp. NPDC059524
GCCTCTATCGGGGAAATGCGGCGCGCAGCGCCTGCATTTCAGGGGCGCGGGGAACTGCGCGACCAGCCACGACGCACCCGCAGCCGCGACACGACCGGGCCCCCTACGGCGAAGAGGCCGGCCGGTCCATTGTCACTCGCCGCGAGCGGACGCGATCTGCCGGGACATGATCGTCGTCAGCTCGTACGCGGTGTGCGAGGCGGCGACGGCGGTGATCTCGGCGTGGTCGTAGGCCGGGGCGACCTCGACGACGTCGGCGGAGACCAGGTTGCAGGAGGAGAGGCCGCGCAGGATCTCCAGGAGCTCGCGGGAGGTCATGCCGCCGGCCTCGGGGGTGCCGGTGCCGGGGGCGTGGGCCGGGTCGAGGCAGTCGATGTCGATGGAGATGTACAGCGGGCGGTCGCCGATGCGCTGGCGCAGCTGGTCGGCGACCTCGTCGGCGCCGCGGCGGTAGACGTCCGCCGAGGTGACGATGCCGAAGCCGAGCTTCTCGTCGTCGGTGAGGTCCTGCTTGCCGTAGAGCGGGCCGCGGGTGCCGACGTGGGAGAGCGCGGAGGTGTCGAGGATGCCCTCCTCGACGGCGCGGCGGAACGGCGTGCCGTGCGTGTACTCGGCGCCGAAGTACGTGTCCCAGGTGTCGAGGTGCGCGTCGAAGTGGAGCAGCGCGACCGGGCCGTGCTTCTTGGCGACCGAGCGCAGCAGCGGCAGCGCGATGGTGTGGTCGCCGCCGAGGGTCATCATGCGGGCGCCGGAGCCGAGCAGGTCGTCGGCGGCGGCCTCGATGCTCTCGACGGCCTCGTTGATGTTGAACGGGTTGGCCGCGATGTCACCGGCGTCGGCGACCTGGGCGAGCGCGAAGGGGGACGCGTCCTGCGCCGGGTTGTAGGGGCGCAGGAGGCGGGAGGCCTCGCGGATGGCGTTGCCGCCGAAGCGGGCGCCGGGCCGGTAGGAGACGCCGGTGTCGAAGGGGACGCCGACGACGGCGACGTCGGCGGTGCCGACCTCGTCGAGGCGGGGCAGGCGGGCGAACGTGGCCGGGCCCGCGTACCGCGGGATACGGGAGGAGTCGACCGGGCCGACGGCGCCGGTGGGGCCGTTGGGAACGCGGGGCGTCTCGTTGCTGTTCATGGCGCGCATGCCTTCTTTCGAACGCGGGTCAGCGGTGTGCGGAGGGGTTACTGGGACACGGCCACGGAGGCCGCCTCCGGGGTCTCGCCGCCGCGGCCGGCGAGCCGGTCGCGCCAGTTGGCGAGGACGGCGGCGTCCGTGGCCTTGGTGGCCAGGGAGACGACCACGTAGGTGACGAGGGACGCGGCCAGGCCGTAGTAGACGGCCTCGTTGGCGAGGATGCCGTAGTGCCACATCAGGCCGATGACGGCGAGACCGCCGACGGCGATGGAGGCGAGGGCGCCCTCGGCGGTGCCGCGCTTCCACAGCAGGCCGCCGAGGATGGGCACGAGGAGGCCGCCGACGAGCAGGTTGTAGGCGACGGTGAGGGCCTCGACGACGTTGTTCAGGGCGATCGCGGTGACGATCGTGGCGGCGCCCATGACGAGGATGAAGAGGCGGTTGCCCTTGACCTCGTCGTGGCCGTCACCGCTGTCGGCGGGCAGCCCGCGCAGCCGCTTCCAGATGTCGTTGTTGGCGACGGTGGCGCAGGCGATGAGGGCGCCGGACGAGGTCGACATGACGGCGGCGAGCGCGGCGGCCAGGACCAGGCCGCGGACGCCGACGGGCAGCTCGTCCTTGACGATGCGGGCGAAGGCCTCGTCGGCGGTGCCGAGCCCGGTCGGGTACATGACCTTGGCCGCGGTGCCGATGACGGCGCCGCCGATCGCGTAGGCGAGGCAGTAGACGCCGGAGACGGTGCCGCCCCAGCGGGCGACCTTGTCGGTGCGGGCGGTGAAGACGCGCTGCCAGATGTCCTGGCCGATGAGCATGCCGAACGTGTAGATCAGCACGTACGTGAAGATCGTCTCGCCGCCGATGCCCAGCGGGTCGAAGTACGAGGTGGGCAGCGCTTCCTTCATCTCGCTGAAGCCGCCCGCCTTCACGACGGCGACCGGCAGCAGGATGATCAGCACGCCGATGGTCTTCACGACGAACTGCACCATGTCGGTGATCGTGATGGACCACATGCCGCCGAGCGTCGAGTACGCGACGACGATGGTGCCGCCGATGACGATCGCCAGGGTGCGCGGCACGTCGAAGAGGACGTCGAAGATCGTGGCGTACGCGATGGTCGAGGTGACCGCGAGCATCAGCGTGTACGCCCACATGACGATGCCGGAGATCAGTCCGGCCCGGCCTCCGTAGCGCAGGTCGAGCATCTCGGAGACGGTGTAGACCTTCAGGCGGGCGATGCGCGCCGAGAAGAACAGCGACAGGGCGAGGATGCCGAGGCCGATGGTGAAGACCATCCAGGCGCCGGACAGGCCGTACTGGTAGCCGAGGCCGACGCCGCCGATGGTGGAGGCGCCGCCGAGGACGATGGCGGCCATCGTGCCGGAGTACATGGCGGGGCCGAGCCTGCGGCCCGCGACCAGGAAGTCGCTCTTGGACTTGGCGCGGCGCATGCCCCACCAGCCCATGGCCAGCATTCCGGCCAGATAGGCGACGATCACGATGTAGTCGACGGCCATGGACGACCTCCTTTGCACACCTCGGTGGCGTGTCGTGCTGGGTTGGTCCGGCTTCACAGGCCCCTGAGAGAGGGAGCCCTCGGCAGCGGGGACATCCGCCCGTACCCGCACCCACCGGTCATTGCCTCATGAATGTAAGTGGCCGAAAAGGAACACTGAAGTGTAAGTTTCATCTACTTCATCCGATGCGAGTAGAGGAATCATCCACCGTGCCGGTGCCCGCTCCCCCCACCTCGGGCGTTCCGCTCGCCGCGCTGCTCGCCCGCGCCGACCTGGGGCTTCGCCAGATCGCGGGGCCCGACGCCGCCGATGTCCTGGTGCACGGCGCGCACACCTCGGAGCTGCCCGATCCGCGGCCGTACCTGCTCGGCGGTGAGCTGCTTCTCACAGCCGGAGTGCAGGCCGGCGAGGACACCTTCGACTCGTCCACGAGCTTCGACACGTACGCGGCGCGGGTCGTCGCCGGCGGGGCCGTCGCCCTGGGCTTCGGTGTCGCACCGGTCCACGACACGGTGCCGCCCGGGCTGGTCGCGGCGTGCGACGCGCACGGGCTGCCGCTGGTGGAGGTTCCGCCGGACATCACGTTCAGCGGGATCGCGCGGGCCGTGTGGGAGCTGATGGCGCAGGCCCGGCACGCCGAACTGCGCCGGGTCACCGAGGCGCAGCAGGCGCTGGCCTCCGCGGCCGCGCGGCCCGATCCCGTGCGGGCGGTGCTCGGCCGGCTCGCCCAGCGGACCGGGGGCTACGCGGTGGCCGTCACCGCGGACGGAGCGGAACTGGAGAGCGCCGGGCCGCGGCCGCCCGGTCGGGCCGCCGCCGCGCTGTCCGCCCTCACCGACGTGGTGCGGCCGCGCACCAGCCGACTGCTGCCCGCGCCCGCGTCCGCCGCGGACACCGTCGGGGAGCTGCACCTCTCGGCGTACGCGCTGAGCGGGGGCGGGGCGCTCGGACTCGCGTCGCCCTCGCGCGCGTCCGGCGACCACACGATCGCCGGGGCCGCCGTCGTGCTCCTCTCCCTCCTCGCGGGGGCGCACCGCTCGGCCGACGACACGCAGCGCACGGCCGCGCTCGTGGGGCTGCTGCTGGGGGCGGAGCGGGACGGCACCGCGGCGGGGCTGCTCGGCCCGGGCCGCTGGAAGGTCGTGCACGCCTGGGCGAACGGGGCGTCCTCGCCCGCACCGGACCTGGCGACACCGCTGGTCGCGACGGACGGCTCCCTGACCCGCGCGCTCGTCCCGGCCGACCAGGACATCTCCCCCTGCGAAGGCTGCGCGCTGGGTGTCAGCGCGGCCGTGTCACCGGGCGACCTCCCCCTCGCCGACGCGCAGGCGGCGAGTGCGCTGGCCCGCGCCCGGGCGACCCGCTCCCCCCTCGCCCACCACCGCCCCGACGGGGCCGCGCCCCCCGCCCTGGCCCCGCTCCTCCCCCACCCCGCGCTCCTGGAGACCCTGCGCACGTGGCTCTCCGTGCACGGCAGCTGGGAGAACACGGCGGTGACCCTCGACGTCCACCGCAACACGGTCCGCCAGCGCGTGTCCCGCTGCGCGGACCTCCTGAACGCGGACCTGAACGACCCGGACGTCCGCATGGAACTGTGGTTCGCGCTGCGGCATCTGCCCTAGGCCCCGCGCCGAATGGCGGTCAGTGGGGTCAGTCCTTCGTCAGGTGCTCCGGCCCGCCCCAGATCGCGCGGAGGCGGTGCAGGGGGTCGGACTCGGTGCGCGGCGCCGCGTCCCAGATGCGGGTCTCGCGCCGTTCCGGGGTGTACGCGGGCCAGTCGGCGCCGGGGTCGAGGTCGCGGACGAACGCCGTCCAGGCGGCGTGCACGGCGTCGGCGACGTGCTGGGGCGGCTGGTCGCCGAGGGCTGGGGTGACGCCTTCGGCGTCCAGGAGGTCGAAGGCGAAGGGCAGGTCCACGCAGTGGTGGGCCAGGCCGGTGAGGCCGGGTGCGGTGGAGCCCAGGCGGAACTCGTAGAGCCAGGTGGGCCGGGCACGCCGGGCGCGGGCCTCGGCGACCGCGAGACCGGGCGCCCGGAAGACGACGTCGGTCAGCGCCTGGCTCTGCAGCTCGCCGGGGGTGCCGCCGTCGTAGGTCTCGGTGAAGGCGCGGACGGCCGTCTCGTCGAGGCCGAGTGCGGCGAAGGTGGCGTGCAGGGTCTCGGTGGTGGCGCCGGGCTGGGGGGCGGCGTTGAATTCGTGGGCGGTGAAGCCGAGCATCAGGGGGATGTCGGCTCCCGCGTCCCCCGTGGTCAGCGCGTCGGGCACGGGCTCGGGGACCAGGAGGCCGTCGGCGAAGGGGGCCAGGGCGAGCATGGGGGTGCCGGGGGCGGTCGCCGCGTCCTGGAGGTCGAGGAGTTCGGCGTCGGAGAGCTTCTCCAGGGCCGCCGCGGTCACGGGGGCGCCGGTGTGCTCGGCGAGCCGCCGCGTGACGGCCTCCGCGGTCTCCCGGTCCTGGGGCCGCATCACGGCGCCGGACGCCGAGATCGCGGCGCGGAACAGGCCACGGGCCGCCGGGGTGGCGAGGAGGGTCTGCACGGCGCCGCCGCCGGCCGACTGGCCGGCGATCGTCACCTGGCCCGGATCGCCGCCGAAGGACGCGATGTTCCGCTGGACCCATTCGAGGGCGGCGATCCAGTCCAGTACGCCCCGGTTGTCGGGGGCGTCGGGCAGGTGCAGGAAGCCCTCGATGCCGAGCCTGTAGCCGATGGAGACGAGGACGACGCCGTCCCGGTTGAACGCGTCGCCGTCGTACCAGGGGCTGGCCGCGCTTCCGGCGAGGAAGCCGCCGCCGTGGATCCACACCAGGACCGGGCGGGACGCGTCCGGCGCGGGGTCGGGCGTGAAGACGTTGAGGTTGAGCGTGCCCTCGCCCGGGATGCTCGGCTCGGGGATGGTGGTGACCTCGAACAGCCGGCGGCGCTGCGCGGTGGGCCCGTACGCGGTGGCGTCACGCAGCCGCGTCCAGGGCTCGGGCGGCACGGGCGCGGCGAAGCGCAGCGGGCCGACGGGCGGCTGGGCGTAGGGGATGCCGAGGAAGCGCGTGCCGTGGGTGCGGCGCTCGCCCCTGACGGGGCCGGTGTGGGTGTGGACGACGGGCTGGGACGACGTGGCGATCGTGGTCATGGGCTGTTCTCCGGGCGGTCGTGGGGGTGTGGCGCCGGGGGCGGGCGGCGCATGGCGGTGGGGCGGGGGGGGGGCGGGCCGCGGGGCGCGGGGGGGGGGGGCGGGCGG